>DAIRSP010000001.1:0-114734 GCA_036804365.1 Neptunomonas sp.
TAGTACGCTTTACAAAAATGCACGGATTGGGCAACGACTTTATGGTGGTTGATCTCGTGACGCAGCGAGTTCGATTTACGGAGGATAAAGTCCGTAAGCTCGCTGACAGGCATTTGGGGATTGGCTTTGATCAGCTGCTGTTGGTCGAACCGCCAACCGAGCCTAGTATGGACTTTCGCTATCGTATCTTTAATGCGGATGGTTCTGAGGTCGAGCATTGTGGTAACGGTGCTCGTTGTTTTGCGCGTTTTGTTCGCGAGAAGCGTTTAACCGCAAAAGACAAAATCGCCGTTGAAACAGCAAAAGGTAAAGCCATTCTCACGGTTAAAGAAAATGACCTAATCGAAGTCGATATGGGTGCGCCAGTGCTAGAGCCAGCATCAGTGCCTTTTAATGCGGCGCAACAAGCAGCCGAGTATGATATTGAGGTTCAAGGTAAGTACTTGCGCATCTCCGCTGTCTCTATGGGCAATCCTCATGGTGTTCTCGTGGTCGATGATGTAACAACCGCGCCTGTAGAAACTTGGGGTCCAATCCTTGAGCCCCATGAACGTTTTCCTAAAAAAGCTAACATTGGCTTTATGCAAGTATTGTCACCGCGAGAAATCAATCTCAGAGTTTACGAACGTGGTGCGGGAGAAACATTAGCTTGCGGAACAGGCGCGTGTGCGGCTGTCGTCGCGGGTCGGTTGCGAGGCCTCTTAGACGAGACTGTAGTTGTTCACCTTCCTGGAGGGGATCTTGAAATCTCGTGGAAAGGCGGCGCAGAAGATTCGGTCATGATGACAGGGCCGGCAACCACCGTTTTTGAAGGACAGTTATTTCTATGAATGATACGACTCAAACAGATTATGAGGTTAGTGAGGAGCAAGTCGCTGCTTACTTGGCTAACAATCCGGACTTTTTTGCACGAAATCAGCCGTTGCTTGAAGTGCTTAATGTCCCACATAACACGGGAAAAGCGGTTTCGTTAGTCGAACGGCAGACTTCATTACTGCGCGAGCGTAATCAGCAATTAACGACACACCTTTCAGACCTCATCGATATTGCTCGACACAATGACGCACAGTTTGAAAAAACCAAGCGAATGGTGCTCTCCCTGTTAGACTCCGCGACTCTTGATGATGTAGCTGTGGCATTAGAAGAGAGTTTATGTCGTGACTTCTACGGCGATGTCACCTCTTTAGTGCTCTTCAGTGATAACCCAGTCAATGTTAATAATCTACGTATGTTGCCGCGCAGTACAGCCGGTGTGATCGAGTCGTTAATGACAACGAATTTACCAACGTGCGGCAAACTACAAGCCATTGAGAACCGCTTTCTATTTGAAGACGAGGCGGTAAAGGTGATGTCAGCAGCGGTTATTCCTTTGGTGAAAGGCGATACGATTGGCCTATTAGCTATCGGTAGTTATGATCCGTACTACTTTAAAAGTAGCCAGGGTACGCTGTTCTTAAGTTATGTGGGTGAAGTCCTGAGCCGAGTTGCAAGCCGAATTATGCATGAGGAACAGGTTTAACCTATTATGGTGAACCGGCGCTTTGCGGAGCAGTTATCGCGGCCATTAGAGCAATATATGCGATACCTCTCCTCGGAGCGGTTACTATCGTTGAATACCTGCCATGCTTATCAGCGCGACTTGGAACGGTTAATTGGGTATGCGGCTGATTGTCGCATTGGCGCTTGGTCTGAGTTTACCGAGCGCCAAATACGTGCCTTTGTGGCTGAGAGTCATCGCGAGGGCTTATCTGCCAAAAGCTTACAGAGACTGTTATCCTCAATCCGCAGTTTCTATCGTTTTCTCGCCCAGCAAGGCTTAGTCGCTCAGAATCCTGCCCAGTCGGTGAAAGCCCCGAAAGTGGGTCGACACCTCCCCGAAACGTTAAACGTGGATCAGCTTGATCAACTGCTAAACTTTACAGTGGATGACCCTATCTCAGCGCGTGATAAAGCGATGATGGAGTTGATCTACTCCTCTGGCTTGCGCGTATCAGAGTTAGTGAGTTTAAATATCCATGACTTAGACTTAAGGGCCGCACAGCTAGTCGTGACGGGAAAAGGGAAAAAAACCCGCATGTTGCCTGTTGGTTCACAAGCGGTGAGTGCGATTAAAGTATGGCTAAAATACCGATCCACAGCTGTAGAGTACGATGAATCTGCTCTTTTTACGTCTAAGCAAGGTAAACGGTTGAGCGTGAGAAGTGTCCAGCAACGGTTAGATCATTGGGCGCGCTTGATGCACACCCAAGGTAAAGTTTACCCGCACCGGCTAAGGCATAGCTTTGCCAGTCATATGTTGGAATCAAGTGGTGACCTTCGAGCGGTTCAAGAGTTATTAGGCCATGAAGATATTTCAACCACCCAAATCTATACACATCTAGATTTTCAACATCTCATGGATGTGTATGAAAAGTCACATCCACGAGCCCGGAAAAAAGATGATTAAATGTATCACATTCGATCTAGATGACACTCTGTGGGCGGTTCAGCCTGTCGTTAGAGCGGCTAATCAAACTATGTATGCATGGTTGCATGAAAACGCCCCTCTCTTTTATCAGATGTACAACCTTTCTGACCTTAATCTACTTAGAGAAGATGTTGTTTTAGCTCAGCCTGATATTAGTTATAGCGTAACGCGTATCCGGTTAGCGGTATTAGAGCTAGGTTTATCTCGTGCCGGTTATGAAGCAGCGCACGCAAAAGCGTTAGCAGAGCAGGCCTTTAATATTTTTCTCGCAGCAAGACAAGAAGTAGTGTTTTTTGAGCACGCTTTAGCGGTAGTAGAAGGATTGAAAGCATCAGGCTATATCGTGGGCGCCATCAGCAATGGAAATGCCGATATCAAACAAGTTGGCCTGAGCCATTGTATGGACTTTCAGTTTTCCGCTGACCAGATAGGCGTCGAAAAGCCCGACCCACTGATCTTTGAGCATATGCTGCAGCATACAAAGCTTCAGCCAGAAGAGGTGATACACATCGGAGATCACCCCATTCACGATATTCAAGGGGCTAAAGATGCAGGGTTATGGAGTATTTGGGTAAATTTAGAAAAACAGCAGAGTTGGCAACCTGCGGACTTCAATGCAGATGCAACCGTGCATTGTTTGTCAGAGATACCCGCCGCTGTTGAAAAACTATCTGCTCAACGGCGAGTAAGGCTTTAATTAGATTTTAAACTGGCTGACCGAGCGTTGTAATTGCTGTGCTTCAAGTGCAACTTCATCACTTGTTGCTGCATTTAAGCGTGTTTGCTCATTGGTAGCGCCAATAATGTTGCGAATTTCATCGACATTGCGGTTTATTTCGCCAGCCACTGAGGCTTGCTCCTCTGTGGCCGATGCAACTTGAGTTGTCATATCCACAATGGTCGCCGCGCCCTGGGTAATCTGCTCAAGCGCATCAATGCTCTTATTGGCCTCTTCAGCACTGCGGTTGCTGTTTTCTACGCTAGTGCCCATTAACTGAGTGACGCTGCTGGTGCTACGTTGTAGACCTGTAATCATAGACTCAATTTCGCTGGCCGATTCTTGGGTACGTGCGGCTAAGCTCCGAACCTCATCAGCCACTACAGAAAAACCACGCCCATGGTCACCAGCACGAGCAGCTTCGATGGAGGCATTGAGAGCTAAAAGGTTGGTCTGCTCGGCAATAGACTTAATCACATCCAACACAGAGCCTATTTTGGTGCTGTCGGCCTGTAGCCTCTGAACAACAGCATCGGTCTCTTTCGCTTGGTTGGCAAGGGACTTGATCGTATTGATCAATTCGGCGATGGTGTGTTTGCTATTAGAGGCTTCAGTCAGGGCTTTTTGAGCGGTGCTAGCTGTTGTTTCTGTATTGCCAGCAATTTCATGCATCGCACATTCCATTTCGTGCACTGCACTGGCGACTTGAACCACCTCGCTCTCTTGGCTTTCTAATCCGGACGCCGTCTGTTTTGATATAGCGGTTAAACGGGTAGCAGCATCAGTTAAGCGTTTAGACGAGAGGGTTACCTCGCCTATCAGCGCTTGAAATGTTGCCATCATCTCATTGAAGTCATTGCCCATTTGGCCAATTTCATCGTTACTGATTTTTTCGAGACGAATATTTAAGTTTTTACTATTTCGTACATCTTTCATCAGTTGTGCGAGCGTTGTGATGGGAACAATGATATTTCTAGCAATAATCAGAGCTATCACCAAAACGACGATACTCATCGCTAAAATTAGTAGCGCGGCTAGCGTTTGATTCCAAGCAATAGCGCTAATAATAGAGGCCCGTAAGGTTTCCGATATAACGCTCATTCTGTCTTGGGATTCTTTAGCGAGTGTATGCATTTCACCAAGCAAGCCAGTTTCGAGTGTGAGACCTAATCTTTGCTTCTCTTTAGCAAGTGCAACAAAGCTATCGTGGTATTTGTTTAGCAGTTCAATGGTTTTATCTTTTTCTGATTCATCGGTAAAAAAGCTAAACTCAAACTTTTCGAGCGTCTTTTTATAGTTTTCTTCGAATTTGTCGAGATATTTCAGATCTTGTCGAATAATAAAGTCTTTTTCGTTACGTCTTAATTGAAGGATTTGCGCCAATAAAATCGCATTATCCATGGCAGTAACGCGTTCCTCAGCGTCTTTTACCGCGGCGCGTAAAGAGCCCCGGTATCCATCATTTTCTGTTAAACCAACTTTGTTAAGTGATGCTGCAACCTCTGCAAACTTCAGTTCGTAATTTTTAAAAAGTTCATTCAGTTCAGCAATACCGCTTGTGGATAGATTGTGAGTTGCTAACGCGCCAGTAAAAGCAGTTAAGTTATTGTTTAAAACTTTATAGGTATCGTAAAAAAGCGCCTCACTCTCGGGGGTAAGACGGTCGATAAAGGCTCTTTCGTATCGGCCGAGTTGGAGCTGATTGATCGCTAAGGTTTGAAGCATTAATTCACTATCTTTTAGCGAGCTTAGGTTTGATGTTGCATACCTAAGCAATCCAAAAAGTGAGATGAACGAGAGTAGTACTATGACGACAAGACCAATCAGCTTCTGTTTAATAGTCATTAGGTTAATGTCTTATAATTATTGTGTAGTTAACTTAAGTAATGACGATAATGTGTGGATTAGCAAGTTATTCAATAAAATTTTCTAATAAATCGTTCAAGAATAGCTGCCCTTTGGCTGTTGCTTGTATTTGCTGCTGGTTATTAGTCATTAACCCTCGGCTAATGGCTTGCTCCAACATGGGCTCTAAGTACCGTTTAGTATCTAAAAAGGTACGTTGCTCAAAGAACTCATAAGGCACACCCTCTATGAGCCTAAGCGCATTCATCATAAATTCAAAGGTTCTATCTTGATGAGCAACCACTTGTTCGCCACCTAATGGATTAATGCTCTGTAAGTAGCTTTTGGGAGAACGCTGTTTCCAGCGTCTGACAATGCTGTCTTCTTCGGGAAAAGACAGCTTGCCATGCGCGCCTGCGCCAATGCCAATGTAATCACCAAACTGCCAGTAGTTGATATTATGTCGAGCTTTTGCTTGGTCATTTAGGGCATAGGCGGAAACTTCATATTGCTTAAAGCCCTCTGCCGCCAATAAAGACTGACCGGCCTGCTGAATATCCCACAAGGTTTCATCTTCGGGAATAATAGGTGGTTTCGTGAAAAACTCCGTATTGGGTTCGATCGTGAGCTGGTACCAAGAAAGGTGGTCGGGCGCTAGATCGATAGCTGTTCTAAGGTCACTGAGGGCTTGTTCGGAGGTTTGATCCGGCAAACCATGCATCAAATCGATGTTGAGATGCTCAAAGCCCAATTTTCGGGCAGCGATGATCGCCTTTTGTGCATCAGCACCGGAATGGATACGTCCGAGTTGGGTCAGGTGGGCTGAGTTAAAGCTCTGAACACCTATCGATAGCCGATTAACCCCGGCAGCTTTAAAACCAGCAAAGCGAGCTTGTTCGAAGGTACCTGGATTCGCTTCCATGGTGATTTCGATGTCGTTTGCAAAGGGGATAATACGATGGGCGCCGTCGAGAATTTGGCCAATCGCCTGTTCACTAAATAAGCTAGGTGTTCCCCCACCAATAAAGATGGTTTGTATAGAGCGCCCCTGTGCAGCGGCTTGTTCAAGCTGCAGATCATTGAGAAGGGCTTTGATATAAGCTTGCTCAGGGATCTCATCTTTTACTGCATGTGAATTAAAATCGCAGTAGGGACATTTGCGTACGCACCACGGAATATGGATATACAGAGAAAGTGGCGGTAAGCGAGTCATAAGTATGCGTTAGCCTAGATAGCTAGGTAGTCGAACAAGAAACTCTTGTACGGCTTGACCACGATGGCTGATTTTATGTTTCTCATCGGAAGACATCTCAGCGGCTGTTTTGCCTGTGGCGTTCACGATAAAGATCGGATCATAGCCAAAACCATTGTCACCTTTAGGACTAAAGCCAATAGTGCCTTCTAATGTCCCTTGGCAGATCAGTGGCATAGGGTCATGCGCATGTCGCATAAAAACGAGTACACAGCGGTAGCGCGCGGTTCTTTGCTCTGCAGGCATATTCTCTAAGGCAGTGAGCAGTTTCTTATTATTCGCATCATCACCTTTTTCAGGTAAGGCAAAACGGGCTGAATAGATTCCCGGTGCTCCTTGGAGTGCATCCACCTCTAGCCCAGAATCGTCAGCGAGAGCTGCTAATCCTGTCTGTTCGCAGGCGTGGCGAGCTTTAATAATGGCGTTTTCAACAAAGGTGAGCCCAGTTTCATCGGCATCACTCACATTCAGTTGCGACTGTGGCACGACTTCTAATGAGAAGGTCGACAATATTTCATTAAACTCTTTGAGCTTGCCTTTGTTGCCGCTAGCTAAAACAATTTGGTTGTTCATCATCTTATTCCGCATAGAATTTCTGATCAAAACGGATCGTGGTCGCGGCTTGGTTAGGATCTGGTTGCACATCGATCGTCAGGTGCATTATCTCTTCGTTACCAAAGGTAAAACTGCCGATGTAATACAGCGCTTCGCCTTCTTGGATCGGCTGGAAGCTAATCTCTTGAGTCTGCTGCATTAAGTTAGCGGCTTTGGCATGAATAATGGCAGACACAGCTTTTTGTTTGCCTTCGGGTAATTTTTCAAACACGGCGACATTCATCATCGCGGTAAAACGGCTACGGATAAGCCCGTGCTGTTGAGCAACTTCTGGCGCTACAATGCTGCTATTGAAGGCGTTGTAATGAATGATATAACGATCAGTTTCAACTGCCTGTTCCGCTAAACTGAAAGAGCTGAGTAGCATTGAAAAACAGAAAAATATAAAGGATTTCATAAAAGGACTCTCCTCATCGAGTGATTCGATAGATGGCAATCTCACCGAGCATATTTGGCCATAAATTGGTCCACCAACGATGTTGATGTTCATTATCTACAACGGTACGGTTCAGAATTTTAATGTTGCGCTCTAAGCATAAACGCTCAAAGTCTTTAAAGGTGCAGAAGTGAATATTGGGTGTATCGTACCAAGAGTAGGATAGAAACTTGGACACGGGCATCTTACCTCGAAAAGCAAGGTACCCCCGCGCGCGCCAATGGCCAAAGTTAGGAAAGGTGACAATGCACTCTTTGCCGATACGCAGCATTTCATCAACAATCTGGTCAGGTCTGTGCATAACCTGAAGAGCTTGGGTCATGACTACGGTATCAAAGCTGTCATCTTTTAACGAAGCCAAACCCTCATCAATGTTTTTCTCGATGACATTAACGCCTTTTTCTAAGCAGGCTTTAATGTTTTTGTGATTGATCTCTAGTCCATAACCTTTGACATCTTTATGTGTCTTTAGGTGGCGTAATAATTCACCATCGCCACAACCTAAATCGATAATACGAGTCGAAGGCTTTACCCAGTTACTGATGATCTCTAAATCAGCCCGCATGATTGTTCTCCCGCTGTGAAACCCCGATATCTTCTTTTACGCGCCCCATGTAAGCACGGAAGATCTCCATATAGCGGGGGATTGGAATCAAAAATGCGTCATGCCCTTGTGGGGCATCCACCTCGGCATAGCTGACCTCTTTACCCGCATCAACCAGAGCATCGAGTATTTCTCGTGAGCGCTCTGGAGAGAAACGCCAGTCCGTAGTAAAGGAGACCAGCATAAACTTCGCTTTAGCTTGCTGCATCGCAAGGGAGAGATCGTCATTAAACTCTGATGCAGGGTCAAAGTAATCCAGCGCCTTGGTCATTAGGAGGTAAGTGTTCGCATCAAATGAGGTTGAGAATCGCTCGCCTTGATATTGTAGGTACGACTCAACTTCAAACTGAGGGTTAAAGTCAAACGTCAGCTTGCCTGCTCGCATCTCTCGGCCAAACTTTTCACGCATCCCATCATCAGATAAATAGGTGATATGTCCTACCATTCGTGCCAGCATTAAGCCCGTTTTAGGTACTTCATTGACATCATAATAGCGGCCGTTGTAGAACTGAGGGTCTTTAGAGATTGCTTGGCGAGCCACTTCATTGAATGCAATATTTTGTGCGGAAAGCTTAGGTGCTGCAGCAATAACCATGCAGTGACGAAGTCTGTCTGGGTAGGTGATTGACCACTGAAGCGCTTGCATACCGCCCAAGCTACCACCGATGATAGCAGCCCACTGCTGAATGCCTAATCTATCCGCTAACCTTGCTTGGCTCTCAACCCAGTCTTTCACAGTCATTAACGGGAAGTCGGGTCCATAAGGCTTGCCGGTGTTCGGGTCAGGTTGATTAGGGCCACTAGAGCCATGGCAACCTCCCAAGTTATTCAAACCTACTACGAAGAAAATATTAGTATCTATAGGTTTGCCTGGTCCGATTGCTGAATCCCACCAACCTGGTTTTGTGTCGCCTTCGTGATAGCCCGCTACATGATGATGACCTGATAGCGCATGGCAGATAAGAATGGCGTTAGATTTATCAGCGTTTAGGGTGCCATAGGTTTCAACCATCAGCTGGTATTGTTCGAGTGTGCGGCCGCAGGCTAGATCGAGCGGTTCGGTAAACTCAAATTTTTGGGGTGTGACTAAGCCGACTGAGTCGGCTGGATATTTAGCTGGCATAGAGATGCTCCTCGACGTGTATGAGTATGGGTAGAGTCGAGAGTCACATCTCGTAAAGGAGTAAAAATGCGCGAGTATGTCTGTGCGCATTAATAAGAGTCAGCTCATCGATGTTCAATGTTGAGTTGCTCCGGAAGTTTGGATGGATATTCAATTTTTACCTGTTTCTTGCGGCCTGTTTCGCCACTTACAATAGCTACGGAAGATTTGGGCACGCCAAATAACTTAGCTAAAAACTTCGCTAGATACGCATTAGCCTTACCCTCTACAGGCGGCGCAGTAATACGTATTTTAACGCTATTATCATGTAAACCCACAATCTCATCTTTCGATGACTTAGGCTGAATATAGCATGAGAGTATCAGGCTATTTTCCTGCCATTTATAGTGGGTATCCATATCAATTAGAACACTAATTTCGCAAGCTGAGATTGCACAATCTGGATGACCAAAAAGATCAAAATAGGTGAAAGATCTAAGCCTCCAAGAGGTGGGATAACCTTTTGCGCCATCTTAAATAAGGGTTCAGTAATCTGACTAATGAGTTGGGGGGCGGGATGGTAGCTACCCGGAGCAACCCAGCTAATAATGACCGAACCGATAACTGCCCAAAAATAGATATCTAAGATACTGTTAAGTATGCCTGCAACGGAGTAAATGAGCAGTATGGGTAGATTGTTTGGGATGCTGCCGCCATGAAGCGCCACGATCGCCATAATGATAATGAGTTTGACGATCAAACCTACCACTAGGGGGGATAGATCCATTCTGCCGGCCTTCGGCAGTATCCGCTGAAAAGGACTTAGCACCGGCTGAGTGACTTTAACAACCGATTGAGAGATAGGGTTGTAATAGTCAGCACGGGCTAGTTGCAGCAAAAAACGCAGCAACAATAGAAATACGTAAAGTTCGCCTAACGTTCTGATAATGAGTGTAATTGGATCTTGTCCCATAACCGGATGCCGTTCCTAGCCTTAGTTAAAAATGTGAGTATAGAGGCTTTCTGTCTATGAATGAACCGTTTGCGCTATTTGCCTAACTCTTCGGCCATGCTCTCGGATCGCGAAGCGCAAGCTTGCATCGCTTTAGCGACTGTTTTCTCTAATTCATCGCGCTGGAAAGAAAGAATTGCCTGTTCGGTTGTCCCTTTTGGTGAGGTCACTCGACGGCGTAACTCTGCAGGGTCGACATCGCTCTGCGCCGCCATTTCCGCAGCACCTCGTGCTGTCTGAAGCGTCAGTTGCGTAGCCACTTCAAGTGATAAGCCTTGCTCTACACCTGCGGCAATCATAGCTTCCATCATCAGGAAGTAATAAGCAGGGCCAGAACCAGATACTGCAGTAATCGCGTGTAACAGTGACTCGTCATCCACCCAGAGTGCAATCCCGATCGCTGAGAGTATCGATTCAGCTTGTTGCCTCTGGGTCTCGCTAACCTTGTTATTGGCAAACAAGCCACTTGCACCGAGTTTAACGAGCGAAGGT
Source organism: Neptunomonas sp. (assembly GCA_036804365.1). Taxonomy (GTDB): domain Bacteria; phylum Pseudomonadota; class Gammaproteobacteria; order Pseudomonadales; family Balneatricaceae; genus Neptunomonas. Next base: position 10,544 of record DAIRSP010000001.1, read on the forward strand.
GTATTTGGCATACAACGCACTATAGCTTGGTTTCCGCCTAACCACTGATCGATACTTGCAGAGGAGATGCCTGCTGCAATCGAGACAAAAAGGGTAGGCGAGTTTGCGGCCGTATTCGCCAGCGGGATTAACACCTCTTTAAGCACTTGTGGCTTAACGGCCAGCACAACGATATCAGCCGCTTCAACCACTGCGTTGTTATCATTGGTGACATTCAGACCCTGAGCTTTAAGATCGCTTAGACGGGTAATCTCTGGCTCGCTAGCCCAAATCTGATGAGCGGGATAACCGTTGCTGAGTAGACCACCAATAATAGCGCGTGCCATGTTACCAGCGCCAATGAAGGCTAGGGTTGGAAATTGATTCACTGCTTTACACCTTATTTTCAAAAAGAGAGCTATGCACTTGGGTAAACTCGAGGGCCAAAAAGTGCTGTTCCAATGCGCACAATAGTAGCACCTTCTTCAATCGCTATCTCCATATCCCCCGACATACCCATCGACAAAGTATCGAGCTCAGGATGTTGTAATTGGAGACGTTGAAAAAGTTGGTTCATCGCTTGGAAAGCCTGATGCTGCTCATCTAGATCGTCTGTCGCTTTCGGAATTGCCATGAGGCCTCTAACTTTAATGTTATCAAGTTGCGACATCTGGTTAAGCAGCTCTTCAGCTTCATTAGGCGAACATCCCGCCTTAGTTAACTCATTGCTAATATTAACTTGTAAGCAGATATTGAGCGGCGCAAGATTGGCTGGTCTTTGCGCGGATAGGCGCTGCGCTATTTTGTATCTATCAACGCTGTGTACCCAATCAAAGTGTTCAGCAATTTGGCGGGTTTTGTTCGATTGAATAGGTCCGATAAAATGCCATGTGATATCCAACTGGGCCAGCGCCTGTTGTTTGTCGAGGGCTTCTTGAAGGTAGTTTTCACCGAAGTGGCGTTGCCCTAAGGTAAATAAAGTTTCAATCTCACCGGCTTGGCGGGTTTTGCTTACCGCCAAGAGTTGGACCTCTTGAGGGTGCCGGTGAGCCTGAATGGTCGCTTGTTCAATCTGTTGGCAAACAAGTGAGTAGTTCTCTGCTATGCTAGACATATGAATATTGATACTTCTTCAGTTTAGATGCATTCTGCTATTCTGAAGGATCTGGTGAATTTAAGTAAGCCCTGAGTTGAATCATTATGGATATTACCGAACTACTCTCTTTTACCGTTCAGCAAGGCGCTTCTGACTTGCACATAACCGCTGGAATGCCACCGATGATTCGAGTCGATGGTGATATCCGACGTATAAAGCTTCCTGCACTTGAGCATAAACAGGTGCATACCCTCATTTATGACATCATGAACGATAAAATCCGTAAAGAGTATGAAGATACTATGGAAGCGGATTTTTCGTTTGAAGTGCCTGGTTTAGCTCGTTTTCGTGTGAATGCTTTTAACCAAAACCGCGGTGCTGCAGCCGTGTTCCGTACTATCCCAAGTAAAGTGTTGAGTATGGAAGCCTTAGGAATGGGTAAGGTGTTTCAAGATCTGTCCTTACAAGCGCGTGGTTTAGTGTTGGTTACAGGTCCGACAGGTTCCGGTAAAAGTACCACCTTAGCTGCGATGGTTGATTATGTGAATGATACTCGCTCGGATCATATTTTAACGATTGAAGACCCTATCGAGTTTGTTCACGAAAGTAAAAAATGTTTGATTAACCAGCGTGAAGTGCATCGCGATACACAGAGCTTTGCTAACGCATTGCGCTCAGCATTGCGTGAAGACCCCGATGTTATCCTGGTCGGTGAGATGCGTGACCTTGAAACGATTCGTTTAGCGCTTACGGCGGCAGAAACGGGGCATTTAGTCTTTGGTACTTTGCATACAACCTCCGCAGCGAAGACTATTGACCGTGTTATCGATGTTTTCCCCGCGGCTGAGAAAGATATGGTTCGCTCGATGCTATCTGAATCACTGCAAGGGGTTATCTCTCAAACACTGTTGAAGAAGATCAATGGTGGGCGAGTGGCTGCACATGAGATTATGATAGGTACCCCCGCGATCCGTAACTTGATTCGCGAAGATAAAGTGGCGCAGATGTACTCAGCTATTCAAACAGGAGCGTCCTTCGGTATGAAAACGCTAGATCAGTCGTTGACTGAATTAGTTCAAAAGGGATTGATTTCGCGTGAATCTGCACGCCAGAAGGCAAAAAATCCGCAAGGTTTTTAAGCGGTCCACGTTAGTATCTGAGGAGATTTAGAGTGGAGTTTACACAGTTATTGAAGGTTATGATTGAGCGCGGTGCTTCCGATCTGTTTATTTCTGCGGGTGCGCGTCCAAGCATCAAAGTTGATGGCACGCTTAAGCCTTTAACTAAGGATCCATTAAAGCCTTCACAAGCTCGCTCTCTGGTTTACTCCACGATGAACGATAAGCAGATTGCCGAGTATGAGGGAACTCATGAATGTAACTTTGCAATCAGTGCGCCTGGCTTAGGACGATTTCGTGTCAGTGCCTATGTACAGCGTAATTCGCCGGGAATGGTTTTACGTCGAATCAATACCACGATCCCGACCTTTGAAGAGCTTAATCTACCGCCGGTCATGAAAGATTTATCCATGACAAAGCGGGGCTTGATTCTGTTCGTAGGGGGTACATCGACCGGTAAGTCGACCTCTTTGGCATCAATGATTGATTATCGTAATCGTCATAGCCGTGGCCATATCATCACCATTGAAGATCCTATTGAATATATTCATGAGCATAAAGAAAGCATTGTGACTCAGCGTGAAGTGGGTATCGATACCGACTCATTTGAAGTTGCCTTAAGAAATACGCTTCGTCAGGCTCCGGATGTGATTCTGATGGGTGAAATTCGTACTCAAGAACTTATGAAGTATGGGCTAGCGTTTGCGGAGACAGGGCATTTATGTATGGCGACTCTGCACGCGAACAATGCGAACCAAGCACTGGATCGCATTGTCAGTTTCTTCCCGCCAGAGCATCATGATCAACTTTGGATGGAATTGTCGCTTAACTTAAAAGCGATAGTGGCTCAGCAGTTGTTGCCGACTAAGGATGGCAAAGGTCGTCGTGCTGCGATCGAGGTGATGATCTGTACACCACTGATACAGGATATGATCCGCAAAGGTGAAGTCTATGCTATTAAAGATGTCATGAAAAAATCGACAAACTTGGGCATGCAGACGTTCGACCAAGCTCTCTTTGAGTTGTACAAAGAAGGCACCATTAATTACGACACCGCATTGGCTCATGCTGATTCTGCCAACGATCTACGCCTAATGATAAAACTCAGTGCAGAAACCAACCCTGAGTTGACGATGCATGAATCGACAGACTCTTTGTTCTTGCAAGAGGATGATGACTTTATCAACGTTTCAGGTGAGACCGATATCAAAAGTATGTAAGCGTGTAGGTAGGAGTGAAACAAACCGCAGCTTAAGCTGCGGTTTTTTGTGCCTGATAAACAATGCGTCCATCGACGAGTGTGTAGGTCACTTTTCCTTTCAATGGGAAGTTCATAAACGGGCTGTTTTTACCAGCAGAAACGCAGTTGTCTGGTGTTAGAGTCCACTCCGTTTCTAAGTCAAAGATACAGATGTCAGCTTTACTGCCAACGCTTAATGTTCCCGTATCTAGCCCTAGGATAGCGGCGGGCGATGCTGTCAGCTTCTCAATCAACTGAGGCAGAGAAAGAATCTCTTGCTCAACCAGTTTGAGTGCAAGCGGAAGTAAGGTTTCAAGACCAGATATTCCCGGTTCTGTTGCCGGGAAAGGCGCTTGTTTAGCCGCAGGATCGTGTGGTTGGTGATCAGAACAGATCGCTTGTATGCCGTCTGTCACTAAACCATGGCGTAAACCGGCGCGATCAAGTTGGCTACGCAAGGGCGGTATCACATGGAATAAGCTATTAAAGCCATTGACGTTTTCATCTGTTAAAAATAGGTGATGAATAGCGACATCGGCAGTGACGGCCAATCCGCGTTTACGTGCATCCATGATCATCCGAACAGAGCGTTCGCAGGAAAGTTGGCCAAAGTGCGCTCTCACGCCAGTTTGCTCAATTAATAGTAGGCATCGAGCAACTTCAACTGTTTCTGCAGATTCAGGGATGCCCGTGAGTCCAAGGCGTGTCGCCGTTGTGTCATCATGGACACAGCCTTTGCCTGTTAAGCTCGCATCCTGTGCTTGAAAGTACACCAAAAAGTCGTGAGTTTTCGCATATTCTAAGCAGCGCAGAAGCACTAACGCACTCTCAATACTATGACGAGCATTGCTGAAGGCAACGCAGCCCGAGCTATGTAACGCGTGCAGGGGGGCGAGTTGCTCACCCTGAAGGCCTCGTGTCAGTGCTCCAAGCGGTAAGACCTTTGCAAGCCCTGTTGCTTCCGCACGATCGATAATGAGCTCAGCAACCGCGGGTGTATCGACGACCGGGTTTGTCGTTGGCGGTGTGATCAGGGTGGTAATCCCACCGGCAACCGCTGCAGCTGTTTCGCTTGCAATACTTCCTTTCTGCGTATAACCCGGCTCGCGCAGATGCGCACAAAGATCGATAATGCCAGGTATGACGATTTGACCGGATACATCTAAGGTTTCAAATGATGAAAGGTCGGCTGGCGCTTGGTCGATTGCGACAATTACACCGTCGTTCACGTAAAGATCACAGACTTTATCAATCTGGTTTTTAGGATCTAGGATGCGTCCGTTTTGAATTTTCAGCATCACGCTAGTGTCTCCGCCTTAAGTTTTTTTTCCGTAGTTTGACCGCTCATCGACATGGACATGACTGCCATGCGTACTGCAATTCCGTTAGTCACCTGATTTAGAATCAAAGAGCGGGAGCCATCGGCAACAGCGGATTCTATCTCAACGCCCCGATTGATTGGGCCAGGGTGCATGACAACTGCATCAGGTTTAGCGTGCTTGAGTTTCTCGTTGGTCAAACCGTAGAGCTTATAGAACTCAGATTCGCTAGGTAATAGGGCACTTTGCATACGCTCTTTTTGTAAGCGCAACATAATGACGACGTCCGCATCTTTGAGTCCGGCAGCCATATCGGTATAGACTTTGACACCGAGCATTTCGATATGGCGAGGTAGTAAAGTAATTGGCGCAATCAGTCGTATCTCAGCGACACCTAGTGTACGCATGGCATGAATTTGAGAGCGTGCAACACGCGAATGTAGAATGTCCCCAACAATTGCAATCACAAGCGGTGAAAATTCGCCTTTATGACGTCGGATAGTGAGCATATCTAACATCGCTTGGGTCGGATGTGCATGTCGCCCATCGCCTGCATTGATAACGGCGACATCAGGTGTCACATGTTCAGCAATAAAGTGAGCAGCACCGCTGTCAGAGTGGCGCACAACAAACATATCTGAGTGCATGGCTTCCAATGTTTGCAGGGTGTCTTTCAGCGTTTCACCTTTCGATGTTGAAGAGGTGCTGATATTCAGGTTCAACACATCTGCAGATAAGCGTTTGGCCGCTAGCTCGAAAGTACTCAGGGTTCGGGTGCTGGCTTCAAAAAACAGGTTTACGACGGTTTGGCCTCGCAATAAAGGCACTTTTTTAACCTGCTGTGCACTCATATCTACAAAAGAGTCTGCCGTATCCAGAATTTCAGTGAGAATCTCTTTGGATAGCCCCTCTGTGGTAATGAAATGCTTTAGTTGACCTTCGCTGTTTAGCTGTATGCTGTATGGGTCTATGGTTTCAAACATAATGTGCTCCAGCTTCCGGTTAATCTTTCTGGCGAATGTCGAGTAGTAGGGGATCAGGACCTAGCAGCTTAACCTGTTGATTACTGCCTAAGGTTAAAACGCCTCCGCAAATATCCGCCTGAATAGGGAGTTCTCTGCGTTGTAAATCAAGTAGGGTCACCAGCGTAACCGAGGCTGGACGGCCATAATCAAATAACTCATTTAATGCCGCCCTAATGGTTCGGCCAGACATAATCACGTCATCGACTAAAATGATGTGGCGACCTTCAGTTGGGCTGGCGAGTTGTGAAGCCTGTACTTTGGGGTTAAGTCCTATCTGTGAAAAATCATCTCGGTAGAATGAGATGTCCAGTGTGCTGATAGGGCTATCCAGCTCGAGTGCTGTATGCAGTCTTTCGGCAATCCATACACCGCCCGTTCTAATACCTATAATAAGCGGGTCGTCCAACTGTTTTTGGGTAATGTATTGCTTGAGTTCTTCCGTGAGCTTGCTGATGAGCTCATTTACATTAAGGTTGCCCGATACCATAAAGGTCCTCCAATCGGGTGTGACTTGGAATCCGTGTGGTGCTTTCAAACCAGCACTCAAGGATGATCTGTGCGGCGATACCGTCTACCGACTCTTTGCGAAAATTATGACTACCGCCCCGTTCAAAATGAATCTCTTTAGCCTCTGCAGTTGAGAGTCTTTCATCGGCTAAAAAACATGGCAGTTTGTATCTATCTTGGATGCGGTTAGCAAAGCGTCTTGCCCTACGGGACATCTCGCTAATAGAGCCGTCCATGTTCAAAGGGATGCCGACGACTAACTGTTGTGGCTGCCACTCTTTAATTAGATTATCGAGTGAATCCCAATCAGGTGTACCGTCGGTTGCGAATAAAGGGGGAAGTGCGCGTGTTGTACCTGTCAGAGACTGGCCGGTAGCAACACCCATTCTGCGTGTGCCGAAATCAAATGCCAGCACTTGTATACTGGTATTAGTCATTACATTGTCTGTTCATGCATGTCCGCTATGAGCTGTAAGAAGATTAAGATTAATCCCTAGCAAGGCTGCCGCTGCTTGCATTCGTTCAGAGGCAGGCATGTTGAACATTATATCTGAATTTGCAGGACAGCTTAACCAGACATTGTCACTTATTTCTTGCTCAAGTTGTCCCGGTCCCCATCCTGCATGCCCGAGTGCAACTAATACCTCGCCTGACTGTGCTTGAGCGAGCGCTTCAAGAATATCTAGGGACGTTGTGAGGTAGATATCATCCGTAATGGGGTGTGTGGCAAGCCAAGGGTTGCCCAAAAAAGATCGATGAAGGACAAAGCCACGATCTGGTTGAACTGGACCACCTTCGTATACTTTGATCTCAGAATGACCTGCGGGGGGTATATTTAGATGTTGCAACAAGTCATTTAAATTGAAGGCTAATGGCCGATTAATAATTAACCCCATTGCGCCATATTCGCTGTGATCACAAATGTAAATGATGGTCTGGGCAAAGGTATCATCATCTAAATGAGGCATGGAAATCAAAAAGTGATCACGTAAACAGGTCTGGAAGTTAGACATCTTAAAACCACTTATCTACTAAAACGATAATTAAGTTTTAGTACACATGTGTGGTTTTCTCAAACTTCCAAGTCCTTATGATCTCTAGAACATCCGTACTTTTTCTCATCTCAACACTGAACGGCTGAAAAGGTGCTGCAAGTTGCACGATACGAACAGCGGCATCATCTAATGTTTTAACACCTGAGGATTGGAGAATCTCTACATTCTTCAAGCTTCCATCTGGGTAGATGGCGACGAGCACCCGTAGGGTTCCATAGAGACTATTTTTTCTGGCTTCTTGCGGATAGTTTAAATTACCTATCATTTCGATGCGTCGGCGCCAGTTGTCTAGGTAGATAGCATCTTCATGCGCGGCCGTTGAAACAGACGTTAAACGACGCGTTTTTGGTCGCTTAGAGAACTGCTCTTGTTGCATTTTGATTTGTGCTTGAAGGTTAGCGATCTCAAGGCTGCGCGCCAATAAGGAGGTTGATTGACCTGCACTAGGTTGGGCTTTTGCCTCTGTGGTTTTTTTGGTTTTTTCTGGCGTTTTAATTTTTTGGGGTTTAGTGGTGGTGACCACCTTTCGATCAATTTCCTGTTTGTTCTTAACAACCACCTTACTGGTGGGCTTTTCTACGACAGGCTCAGGTGTTGGGTTGGGTGCGGGTGTTTCTACTGGGGTTGGAGCCTGTGCCGCTTGATCATGGATCTCAGTATCTTGAAACGTGGATGCTTCGGTAGTGGATAGCAAACGCTTTTCTTCGACGGTTCCACTGCCCTGCTGATTCTGTTGGGCGAGAAAATCGGCTTTCTCTGGCGCTTTTTCAGATTTGTATTGCGCTAACGTAATCTCAAGTGTCTGCGAGAGCGGCTTTGGCTTCTCGGTGACGAAGTTGCTCCCCAATATCACTACCGCATGCAATGCGACAGCCATAAATAGCGTGAACCCTAAGCGGTCAATCGGTGTGACCGCTGGCGTTTCTGCAAATGTTGGGGAGACGCTACTCACGCTTAATTGGCTCGTTTCTCTTCAATGACATCCATTAGTTGCATAGCGATATCTAAACCGAACTGGTCATTCAATTCGCGTATACAGGTTGGGCTTGTAACATTGATTTCGGTTAGGTAATCACCAATTACATCCAAGCCAACAAACAGCAGTCCTTTGTCCTTGAGGGTTTGGGATACCTGACTGCAAATCCATCGATCACGGTCGGTTAGAGGGCGACCCTCTCCACGGCCACCGGCAGCTAAGTTACCCCGTGTTTCCCCTTTGGTTGGAATGCGGGCTAAGGCATAGTCCACGGGCACACCGTCAATCATGAGAATGCGCTTATCGCCATCAACAATCTCGGGGATATATTTTTGTGCCATGATCGTTTGGGTACCATGCGCGGTAAGGGTTTCAATAATAACGCCCAAATTCAAACCATCTTCTTTGATTCGGAAGATTGAAGCACCACCCATGCCATCTAAAGGTTTAAAAATGACATCTTTATGTTCAGCATGGAACTCACGTAGCAGCGACGCCGATTGCGTCACTAACACCGGCGGGCAGCATTGTGGGAAGTGGGTTGCAAAGACCTTCTCATTGAAGTCGCGCAGGCTCTGCGTACGGTTGACGACTAACACACCCTCTTTCTCCGCCAGCGCTAATAGGTGCGTGGTATAGATAAATTCATTATCAAAAGGTGGGTCTTTACGCATCAAAATAACATCCAATGATGCAAGATCCTGTGTCTGATATTCGCCCCGATTAAACCAATGTTCTGGATTCTTATCGACAGTAAGAGGAGCCATCTGTGCTCGGGCTTTACCGTCACGCAGAAAGAGATGGCGCTGCTCCATATACCATAATTCCCACCCTTTTTGCTGAGCAGCCCATAGCATGGCAAGAGAGCTATCCTTTTTGTAGTTAATCCCTTCAATAGGGTCCATTACAATACCGACTTTAAGTGTCATTCTCTGCTGTCCTCAGGATCGATGATGGGAAGAGTGTAATATAAATCGTGACCGAGTACCTAGCTTAGGTCGCCCCATAAATATTGCAAAATGGCTTGTGCCGCGACAGGCGCTGTCTCGGTTCGCATAACTCTTGGGCCAAACGCAACGGGTTTGAATCCGTTGGCGAGCGCCAATTCAACCTCATCCTCGGTTAACCCGCCCTCTGGGCCAATCAATAAGGCAATCGAGTCTGGCTTAGGCAGGTCGCCGAGTGGTTGTTCCGTATGATGATGCAGGACTAACTTTAGGTCAGCCTTGACCTCAGTTAACCACTCTTGAAGCGGTGTTATTGTATGTATTTCAGGTAGGTCGTTTCGCAAAGACTGTTCGCACGCACTGATGGCTACCTGTTGCCAATGTGATACTCGTTTTTCTTGGCGATCATTGTTTAATCGTACTTCGCAGCGTTCGGTAAATAGAGGTGTCATGGCTGCCATGCCTAACTCGGTGGCCTTTTGGATAGCGTAATCCATGCGTTCACCGCGTGAAACTGCTTGGCCGATATGGATAGACAGGGCGCTTTGTCTTTGTGGGGTGGTTGCTTGATTAATTAACACGCTTGCTTGGCGTTTTTCAACTTGGGTTAACGTACACAAGTATTCTTGGCCGTTACCGTTGAATAAAATGATCTGTTCATCACACCGCATACGTAATACGCGCGATACATGCTGAGTCACAGCGTCACTCAGTTGAATTGTATCGCCGGTATGGAATTCGGTGGCTTCGTAAAAACGTGGTATTCGCATCGCTATTAAACCATTGAATCAGTAATGCTGCTTATTATGCCACTTTGGGGAGGGTATCAGTCCAGTTCAATCTCTAGATTCTGATTTTCTAGTAACAGCTCGAAACGATTTTTTTCTAGGGGTTTGCTGAGCAGATACCCTTGGACGATGTTGCAGTTCATTATGCGAAGTATGTTGAGTTGCTCTAATGTTTCAACACCCTCTGCGACCACTTTGAAACCGAGTCCCTGCGCCATATGGGTAATTGCAGAGATGATCTGTTTATCACCGTGGCTAGACTCTAAGTCTTCAATGAAAGCGCGATCAATTTTGACTTTATCAATGGGAAGATTGCGAATACGGCTGAGTGAAGAGTAGCCCGTACCGAAGTCATCAATGGATGTTTTTATTCCTAGTGACTTCAAACTATTGATTTTATTCTGTACGGTTTCAATTGATTCGATTAAAACTCCTTCGGTTAACTCGAACTCTATCATAGAGAGTGGGATGTCATAGATAGCCGTGACTGAACGAACAAGCTCTTGCAGGTCGCAGCGAACAAAGGTCAGCCCGGATAAGTTAATCGCTAGTGGAGGGTGCTCAAGCCCTTGCTGGTGCCATTCAAAAATCTGTTTTGCAGTCGCTTCCAGAACCCATCTATCAAGTCGTGTGACAAGCCCACTTTGTTCGGCAAAGGTGACGAATTTGGCCGGTGAAATTAAGCCTTTCTCTGGATGAGCCCAACGTAAGAGTACTTCTGCTGAGATTAACCGGTTAGTTTGAAGATCAAAGAGGGGTTGGAAGACCAAGTGGAACTGATCCTCTACAAGCGCTTTTTGAATGTCTTTCCAAAGTTCTAAACGTTCATCTAGGGCAAATGTTTTGAGTTGATTGAAGTACATGTAGTCAAACTCTAAACGCCTAGCTTCACTTAGAGCCTCTTCTGCATTGCTGATGAGTTGAAGCTCCTGATCACCATTTTCGGGAGCAAAGCTAATGCCAATACGAGAAATAAAGGTGAGTTTTTGCCCGCTGATGTTGGCGGGCTGCATAATGATATCTTGAATTGATGTAATGGCGTGATGCACACGCTCTGTTGTCGTATTTAGTTGGACGAGTGTAATTGAGTCATCGCCATGGCGAGCTAGCAAATCACCTTTGGGTAAAATGGCTCGGATGCGTTGCGATATATCTGCCAGAGCTGCGTTACAAAACTCATTTCCCCACTGAGATAAAATATCACGCAAGATTGGAATTTTTATCACAAAGATAGCGATAAGCTGTGACTCGATGCGCTCATTCAGGGCTGTTTGCAACGCTGCGCCGATCGCTTTGCGGGTCATGAGTTGGGTGTTAGGATCAAACGATTCGCGATAGCGAGCTTCTTCATTCTGTTGTTTGAGGTGGATATTTTCTAACGTTTGTTGCTTAAAATGGATCAGCGCTCTGGCGATGCTGCCGAGCTCGTCCTTTCTATCACCGTCTGTTACCTCAACCGAGATGTTGCCTGACGTAAGTTTCTGCAACTGTTGAGTGAGTCTGACGGTTGGGGCGCTGATGCTCGCAGCAATGCGTGAAGCAACTAAAAAGCACAGGTAAGCGAAAAATAGCGTGATAACGGTGTATAACAAGGTCCGAGTGATAAAAGCATCGGTAATGTCGTCCATGTACACCCCCGTAGCTAAAATGAGTTCTGTGCCCGGGATGATTTTTGCATAGCTTAGTTTATCAACGGCCTTTTCTTCACCGGGATGCGGCCATTTGAAATACCAAAAAGACTCCCCTTTTTCTCTAATCCCTTGCAGCATCAAACGAGTCGGGTAGTTCCCCGCGGAATCTTGAAAATCGATTAAATTACGATTTTCCAGTTCAGGCATAATAGGATGGAGGAGCATCTTGCCGGTAATGTCATGGATCATCATGTAGTTGTTCGAATCGTAGCGTACGCTATAAATAAACTCTTTGAGGTAGCGCTCTTTTTCGCTTTTGGATAGCACAGTATCCGGTTCAGTTAGAATGTGTTTAAGCTGACTCACCGTACTATCGACGATATTTTTAATCATCGTTTTACGGCTTTCTATAATGTCGTCATGTGACAGTTTTAGGGTATAAGCGCAAGAGATCACCATGCTGAGTATCATAAGCGTCACTAAAACCAGTAATTTGTTTTTGATCGCTATGTCCTGCAGACGCATGGGGTCTCCCAAATCCTGATATGCGGTTCTCTCTAGGAGAGGTCCACCTATATACATCGATAGATAATAGTGTTAATGAAAATAGGCGTAAATTCCAGTTATCCAAGGAGTTAAAAATACAAAAGGCGCCCTGGAGGCGCCTTTGACTAATAATTTTAGCTTTTAGATACCCGCATCGGCTTTTAATGCTTCAACTTTATCTGTGCGCTCCCATGTGAACGCAGTGAAGGTGTCATCACCGAACGTCATTTCGTATGGGTTACGGCCAAAGTGGCCATATGCCGCAGTGGCTTGGTACATAGGGTGCAGTAAATCAAGCATACGAGTGATGGCGTGTGGACGAAGGTCAAAGTGGCGACCTACTAGCTCGATGATTTTTTCGTCAGAGATTTTGCCCGTACCGAAAGTGTTAATTGATACAGATGTTGGCTCTGCTACACCAATGGCGTAAGAGACTTGAATCTCGCAGCGGTCGGCTAAGCCTGCCGCTACTATGTTTTTAGCCACATAGCGGCCTGCATACGCAGCAGAGCGGTCAACTTTAGACGGATCTTTACCAGAGAAAGCGCCACCACCGTGACGAGCCATCCCGCCGTATGTATCAACGATAATTTTACGACCTGTTAAACCACAGTCACCTACCGGTCCGCCGATAACAAACTTGCCGGTTGGGTTGATGTGGAATTTAGTTGATTTAGTGATCCACTCAGCAGGCAGAACCTGTTTGATGATCAGTTCCATTACCGCATCACGAAGATCAGATTGTGATACATCAGGGTTGTGTTGTGTGGACAGAACCACCGCATCAATGCCTGAAGGTACACCATTTTCGTAACGGAAGGTGACTTGTGATTTTGCATCAGGACGCAACCACGGCAGTAAGCCTGATTTGCGCACCTCGGCTTGGCGCTCAACCAGTCGATGAGCGTAAGTAATGGGTGCCGGCATGAACACATCGGTTTCATTCGATGCATAACCAAACATCAATCCTTGGTCGCCTGCGCCTTGATCTTCTGGCTTAGCGCGGTCAACACCTTGGTTTATATCAGGAGACTGTTTGCCAATGATGTTAATGACACCGCAAGTAGCGCCGTCATAGCCTACTTCAGATGAGGTGTAGCCAATGTCGCAGATGACATTACGTACGATATCTTCAAGATCTACCCACGCAGACGTGGTGATCTCGCCAGAAACAACCGCTACACCGGTTTTTACAAGTGTTTCGCATGCGACGCGTGCATATTTATCTTCACTGATAATGGCATCAAGCACGGCATCAGAAATCTGATCGGCGATTTTGTCTGGGTGGCCTTCAGACACGGATTCAGAAGTAAACAGGCTGTATTCGCTCATCGCGTGTGGGTATCCTCTACACTAAAACTAGGTGGGTTAGAGACAGCTGAAAGATGCTTAAATTTGTCTCTATAAAAAAACTGAGCTGCATTTTAGCTTTCTTAGAGGGCTATTGCATGAATTAAGCGGGTTTTTTTAATGAAAATTTCATGAATTGACATGAAAATCGTTCACTTTTTGACGAAATCTAGTTTTATCGTTGAAGCAAAGCGCTATCTGGGCGAAAATTACGCCACTAAAATTTCACACCTTAAAATTTGGGAAATTCCCAGGAGTTGTTTGAATGTCCTCTCGCAGAGAACTGGCTAACGCTATTCGCGCATTAAGTATGGATGCTGTTCAGAAAGCAAAATCAGGCCATCCGGGTGCGCCAATGGGTATGGCAGATATTGCTGAAGTACTCTGGAATGACTTTATGCAGCACAATCCGAGCAACCCTCAGTGGTTTGATCGTGATCGCTTCGTGTTGTCTAACGGTCATGGCTCAATGCTTATCTACTCGTTACTTCACTTGACTGGCTACGATGTATCAATCGAGGACATCAAAAACTTCCGTCAATTACACTCTAAAACAGCGGGTCACCCTGAGTATGGCTATTGCCCAGGTGTTGAGACAACGACCGGTCCGCTTGGGCAAGGTATTACCAATGCCGTCGGTTTCGCGATTGCTGAAAAAACATTAGCAGCGCAATTTAACCGCTCGAATCATGACATCATTGATCACAACACTTATGTCTTCTTGGGTGATGGTTGCATGATGGAAGGCATCTCTCACGAAGCCTGTTCACTCGCAGGCACTTTAGGCTTAGGCAAGCTAATCGCGTTTTGGGATGACAACGGCATCTCTATCGATGGCGAAGTGGAAGGTTGGTACACCGACGATAACGTCAAACGCTTTGAATCTTACGGATGGCAAGTGATTCCAGCGGTTGATGGTCATAACGCTGACGCGATTCGTGCCGCGATTGTTAAAGCACAAGAAAATACCACTCAACCAACATTGATCTGCTGTAAAACCACGATTGGTTTCGGTTCACCTAACAAAGAAGGTAAAGAGGATTGCCACGGTGCGCCTCTAGGTGAAGCAGAGATCGCATTAACACGTGAGCGTTTAGGCTGGAAATTCCCTGCATTTGAAATCCCAGAAGATATTTATGGTGATTGGGATGCTAAAGAGTCGGGCACGCGTGCAGAAAATGAATGGAATGAGCGTTTTGCCGCTTACCGCGCTGAGTTCCCTGAGTTAGCAGATGAGTTAATCCGTCGTATGGCGGGTGAACTACCGGCTGATTTCTCAGCAAAAGCTGATGCGTGGATTGCTGAAGTCGCTGCTAAAGGTGAAACAATTGCTTCACGTAAAGCCTCACAAAATGCTTTGAATGCGTACGGTCCTTTATTGCCGGAATTGATGGGCGGTTCGGCTGACCTTGCAGGTTCTAACTTAACGCTATGGTCGGGCGCGAAAGGCATCGAGAAGAACGATGCATCAGGTAACTACCTGTTTTATGGTGTGCGTGAGTTTGGTATGTCGGCCATCATGAACGGTATCGCTCTGCATGGCGGATTTATCCCTTACGGCGCAACTTTCCTTGTATTCATGGAATATGCTCGCAATGCATTACGTATGGCTGCTTTGATGAAGCAACGTGCCATTCATGTTTACACGCATGACTCTATTGGTTTGGGTGAAGATGGTCCAACCCATCAACCTATCGAGCAGGTTTCAAACTTGCGTCATACGCCAAATATGAGCTGCTGGCGTCCGGCTGACGCAGTAGAATCTGCGGTGGCTTGGAAAGCAGCGTTAGAGCGTAACGATGGCCCAACGGCTATGGTGTTCTCGCGTCAAAACCTACCGCATCAAGTGCGCACGCCTGAGCAGGTCGCGAACATCGCGCGCGGTGGTTACATTTTGCGTGATACTCAAGGACAACCGGATGCTATCTTGATCGCAACAGGCTCTGAAGTCGGTCTTGCGATGGATGCAGCCTTGGCACTGGAAGCAGAAGGCAAGCAGGTGCGCGTTGTGTCTATGCCTGAAACGGGTCTGTTTGATAAGCAAGATGCAGCGTACCGTGAATCTGTATTGCCGGCGGCTGTGACAGCGCGTGTTGCAGTGGAAGCTTTGCAAGCTGACTTCTGGTACAAGTATGTTGGTCTTAATGGTGCAATCGTAGGTATGACAACCTTCGGTGAGTCAGCGCCTGCTGGCGAACTGTTTAAGCATTTCGGCTTTACCGTTGAGAATGTTGTTAACACTGTAAAATCTGTTATCTAAACAGACCTTCTAGTAAGCCGGGTATTCGCTCGGCTTACACCTCTTATCTGAGAACAGGCGTCTAATGAGTTTTCGAGTTGCGATTAACGGCTATGGTCGTATCGGGCAGTGTGTTCTAAGGGCCATCTACGACAGTGGTTTGCAGGACTATTTGCAGGTTGTAGCCTTAAATGAGCTATCCGATATTGAGACTGTTACCTATTTAACTCGCTACGACACCACTCATGGTCGTTTTCCTATCCCCGTAGAGCATGACGGCACTCATTTAATTATCGGTCATGATAAAATTGCTGTATTAAATCAACCAAACCCTGAGCGACTCCCTTGGAAGGCTTTAGATGTTGATTTGGTACTTGAGTGCTCAGGTTCATTCAGTG
This sequence comes from Neptunomonas sp., assembly GCA_036804365.1. Taxonomy (GTDB): domain Bacteria; phylum Pseudomonadota; class Gammaproteobacteria; order Pseudomonadales; family Balneatricaceae; genus Neptunomonas. Next base: position 26,758 of record DAIRSP010000001.1, read on the forward strand.
ATAGAGAAACCGCGCAGAAGCACCTAGATGCAGGTGCCAAACGCTTGTTGTTTTCGCAGCCGGCTAAACCTGATGTAGATGCAACCATTGTTTACGGACTGAATCACCAGCAACTGTCGAATGATATGCGCATCGTTTCCGCAGCGTCCTGTACCACAAACTGTGTGATTCCGGTTCTCGACCTGTTGCATCGAGAGTTAGGTATAACTCAAGGCGTTACGACAACGATCCATTCAGCGATGAATGATCAGCCAGTGATTGATAGTTACCATCAAACGGATCTGCGCTTAACGCGCAGTGCGATACAGTCAATCATTCCTGTAGATACTGGCTTGGCGCGAGGTATTGATCGACTCTTGCCTGAGTTGGCGGGGCGATTCGAATGCCTGCATCTACGCGTACCAACGATCAATGTTTCGGTGATGGATATGAGTATCAACGTTTCTAGGCCGACTAGCGTTGAAGAAGTGAATACCATTATTCAAAAGGCAGCATCAGGTCACTTAAAAGGACTATTAGGTTATACCGAAGAACCCCATGCTTCGGTAGACTTTAATCGCGATCCACGTTCCGCAGTGGTTGATGGTACGCAAACCCGCGTAAGTGGCAAACAAATGATAAAATTGCTCTGCTGGTTTGATAACGAGTGGGGTTTTGCAAATCGAATGTTGGATATTGCTAAAGATTGGTTAAACCAATCCCAATCCAATGAAACTTTTAATGAGAAGAGTAAGTAGGACACGCCCATGAGTGTATTGAAGATGACTGATCTGGATCTAAGCGGTAAGCGCGTTCTGATCCGTGAAGACCTCAATGTTCCTGTTAAGGATGGACAGGTAACCTCGGATGCCCGTATTCGTGCGTCACTGCCAACGATTGAATTTGCCCTCCAAGCGGGCGCAAAAGTGATGGTGATGTCTCATCTAGGACGCCCTACTGAAGGTGAGTATGATGAGCAATACTCCCTTGCACCTGTTGCTGCGCACATTGAAAAACTGTTAGGTCGCTCAGTGCCCTTGGTTAAAGATTGGTTGGATGGCGGTTTCGACGTAGCGGCAGGCGAAATGGTGTTGCTAGAAAACGTACGTTTCAACGCGGGTGAGAAGAAAGATAACGAAGCGTTATCACAAAAGATGGCTGCTCTTTGCGATGTTTATGTGATGGATGCGTTTGGTACAGCTCACCGTGCACAGGCATCTACACATGGTGTAGCACGTTTTGCTGACGTTGCTTGCGCTGGCCCACTGCTTGCGAATGAATTGGAAGCACTGGGTAAAGCGTTGGATAATCCAGCACGCCCATTAGCTGCCATTGTGGGTGGTTCTAAAGTATCGACTAAGCTGGAAGTACTGACGTCGTTATCTGATAAGGTAGACCAGCTAATTGTGGGTGGCGGTATTGCGAACACTTTCCTAGCGGCAGCGGGTAAGCCTGTGGGTAAATCGCTCTGCGAGCATGATCTGATTCCTGTTGCTCAGGAACTGATGAAAAAAGTGAACATTCCGTTGCCGGTTGATGTCGTAGTAGCAACTGAGTTTGCTGAGACGGCAACGGCTACAGTAAAATCTGTAGATGATGTAGCTGACGATGAGATGATTCTGGATATCGGCCCAGTCTCTGCTAAAAATCTGGCTGAGATGCTGAAAAGCGCAGGCACCATTATTTGGAATGGTCCGGTGGGTGTATTTGAGTTCGATCAGTTTGGTGAAGGTACGAAAGCGGTTTCATTGGCGATTGCGGAAAGCGCAGGCTTTTCTATTGCGGGTGGCGGTGATACCTTGGCAGCAGTCGATAAATATGAAATCGCTGATAAAGTGTCTTACATTTCAACCGGTGGTGGTGCTTTCCTAGAGTTTGTGGAAGGTAAAGTTTTACCCGCCGTTGCTATTTTAGAAACACGAGCAGCTAAATAATCACTTTGCGGTGATTGAGCAGAAATTTACAGTAAAAGGGTGAAAACATGGCTTTAATTTCAATGCGTCAGCTGCTAGATCACGCTGCTGAACACGGGTATGGTATCCCAGCGTTTAACGTGAATAACCTTGAGCAGATGCGCGCTATTATGGAAGCGGCTGATAAAACCAATTCACCGGTGATCGTTCAGGCATCTGCAGGCGCTCGTAAATATGCGGGCTCTAACTTCTTACGCCATATGATTTTGGCTGCTATTGCTGAATTTCCACATATTCCAGTATGTATGCATCAGGATCACGGTACATCGCCCTCTATTTGCCAGCGCTCAATTGCAATGGGCTTCTCATCAGTGATGATGGATGGCTCTTTATTAGCGGACGGAAAAACGCCATCAAGCTATGAGTACAACGTCGATGTTACGCGTCGTACAGTGGAAATGGCGCATGCGTGCGGTGTTTCTGTAGAAGGTGAGCTTGGGTGTTTAGGTTCTTTAGAAACAGGTCAAGCAGGCGAAGAAGACGGTGTTGGTGCTGAAGGTACGCTATCTCACGATCAGATGCTGACAGATCCTGACGAAGCTGCTGACTTCGTATCAAAAACAAACGTTGATGCGTTGGCGATTGCCTGCGGTACTTCCCACGGTGCTTACAAATTCACGCGCCCACCTACCGGTGATATTTTGGCTATTGATCGTATTAAAGCGATCCATCAGCGTATTCCAAATACCCACCTAGTTATGCACGGCTCTTCTTCTGTACCTCAAGAGTGGTTGGCTATCATCAACGAATTCGGTGGTGAGATTCCAGAAACTTACGGTGTGCCAGTTGAGCAGATCGCTGAAGGTATCAAGTACGGTGTGCGTAAAGTTAACATCGATACGGATCTGCGTTTAGCTTCGACGGGTGCGATTCGTCGCTTCTTGGCTGAAAATCCGTCTGAGTTTGACCCGCGTAAGTACCTGAAGAAAACCATCGATGCGATGAGTGATATCTGTATCGCGCGTTATGATGCATTCGGTGCGTCTGGACAAGCATCTAAAATCAAGGTGATTTCACTGGAAGATATGGCAGATGCCTATGAAGCCGGTAAGTTGGATGCGCGAATCGCGTAATCGACTAAACTAGATGTAATGCTGATAAGCCGCTCTACATCGAGCGGCTTTTTTATTTGAGTTTTTTATTGGGGGCGAATATGGCGCTGATTATTTCAACCTGGATTAAATTTGCTTTTTTATTCGCACCTTTCTTTGTGGTGTCGATGTTTTTATCGTTAACCAGAACAGACACACCAGCGCAGCGAAAGAAAACCGCCAACAGAGCGATTGTTGCAGCACTGTTAACGAGCTTAGTTCTATTCTTTTTTGGCTCGCCCTTGTTCGAAGTTTTAGGAATTACACTAGACTCGTTTCGTATAGGAGCGGGCATTCTGCTGTTTTTATCGGCTATTAGCCTAGTGCGTGATGGTGTTCGTGTGAATGCGGAGGTGCCTGAAGAGCAGCGTGATGATGTATCTGTCGTTCCTCTCGCGATTCCCACGATTATCGGTCCTGCGACGATCGGTGCGATTTTAGTCTATGGTGCTGAGCTAAAAGGCATCGAGATAGTCTTAGGGTTAATTGGTTTGCTGCTTGCGTTAACGTCGTTATTAATCTGTCTTCATCTCTCAACTTGGTTAGAGCGAATTTTAGGTAAGACGGGTCTGAATGTTTTAAGTAAGGTGACAGGGCTTATTCTGGCAGCCATGGCCTCTCAGATTGTACTTACAGGAATACATGGTTTTGTTAAATCCTCGGGGGTTTACTAATTAATACGCTATTCATATGCACCCTGTAAGGTGTAGTCACCCATATAGCAGTGTAATGAGAGGCATGACATGGATTTACTAAAAATAGCGACGGATCTTTTCTTGAAGAAGCTAGGCGAAGCCGGCATCAATCTGGATCAGCAAATGGTGAACCAAGCCTTGGCTGCACTATTAGGCTCGGCTAATGGTCAGCTGGACTTAAGTGCGCTTGTTACACAGCTCGGTTCAAGTGGTTTGGGTTCATTGGCTCAATCATGGTTAGGTGATGGCGAAAATCAGAGTTTCTCCGTAGCGCAAGTTATCTCATTACTCGGTGAATCAAAACTTGCGAACTTTTCTGAAACCTTGTCGTTAGAGGGTGATATCGCAGGGAATGCACTAGCAGAGATGCTGCCGGAGTTAATCGATCAAAATAGTTCTGAGGGTGGTCTGTTAGCCTCTGTAGGCGGTGTTAGCGGATTGGCGGGTATGGCCTCTAAGTTATTTGACTAATGGTTTTACATGTAACAGAAGAGGGCATATATAAAGAGTTGCTTTATATATGCTTTACGGCAGTGCACAAAAAGTTAAAATCTTGCATAATAGTCGCAATTTCCTTGGCATAAGAACTGCATCTTTTTCTTTTGCCAATCAGGTTGATTGACTTGAGCGCCTCCACAAGAGGCACTCAATTTCTACAAAAAGCTGATAACCACAAGTTTCAGCGATTGTCAGGATTCTATTATGTATATCACACATCGATGGCTCTCCATTTTGGAGGGATGTCTACTCGTTGCGCTTGGCGTTCATATATTAAACTCAGCTACCTTGCTTATCAGTGGTACAGCGGGTTTAGGAATGATTCTATTACACCTAACAGATTTGTCATTCGGACAACTCTTCTTTCTATTAAACCTTCCTTTTTATCTCTTAGCTTTGCGTTATATGGGCCGGAGTTTTACGTTCAGAACATTCTGCAGTATCTCATTATTATCGCTACTGAGTGAATTGATGCAGCGATTTATGACTATCGAGATAGAGCCGATGTTCGCAGCGGTGCTAGGGGGGATGTTGATTGGATTTGGTTTGATTATCCTATTTCGTCACAATGCATCGCTAGGTGGCTTAAATATTTTAGCTATGTACTTAGAGCGCCGCTTTGCGATTCACCCTAGTAAAACGACCTTAGTCGGGGACCTATTGATAGTTTCGTTGGCGCTATTGCTATTAGACTCTCAACAAGTTGGCTATTCGTTAGTGGCTTTTGTTGTGATGAGTTCTGTTGTGGGACGCTATCACCGTCCACCAGAGTGGGCAAAAGTACCTGAAGTCGAGATGGCTTAGTACTTAAAATAGGCAAAAAAAAGCAGGCTCATAAGAGCCTGCTTTCTAGAATCAGTGCAGATCAGTTATTGCCTTACAGCGGAGTAACTTGATCAGCCTGTGGGCCTTTTTGACCTTGAACTTCGATGAAGCTCACAGCCTGGCCTTCAGTTAGGGTGCGACGACCGTCACCGATGATTGAACGGAAGTGAACAAATAGATCCGAACCGCTATCACGCTGGATGAATCCATAACCTTTTTCGTCGTTGAACCATTTAACGGTTCCAGTCTGTGTATCTGACACGGTATAAACACTCAATTTGAAATTAAAGATAGCCACTGTAGAAGCATTCTGACAGCGCTTCAAAACATTGCGAAAGAGACTAAGAAGCATGGGTTGCAGCAGTTAGAAGCTTAAAAAGTTGTAGCTACTTCAACACAAAAAACTCAATCCCTAAGCAAGGATCAGTTTCGAGTGTATCCCTTCATTAAACTGAACGCAAATAACTTTGGTAAAAGATTTCAATTTTTTTTAAAAGTCAATTCTTTTAAAAAACCGAACCAAATCCGATGATTGCACGACTTAAGTTGCAACTAAAGCGCAATTCTTTCCAGCGTTTCGCCGATAGAATTACTGAGTTTTAAGGTCAGTAAATCATCAGCGCGAGTCTGTCCTAGGGTCAAGGCGCAGATAGGGATCTGCCACTCGTGCGCTTTTTTACAGAAACGAAAACCTGAATAGACCATCAATGATGATCCGACTACTAGTAAGGCATCCGCATTTTTAAGTGTATCAAGGGAAGTCTCAACTTGCTGTTTAGGCACGTTATCCCCGAAGAAAACGACTTTAGGCTTTAATAAGCCACCACACTTGGGGCAATCGCTCAGGTGAAAGCGGGAGAAGTCAACATCCTCAAGATCAGCATCACCATCAGGTGCAGCTTGGGCGTGATAATCCAAAAAACTAGGGTTTAAACGTTGCATCCACTCATGTACTTGGTTTCGTGTGTATAACTCGTCACATTGCATACAGATGACTTGGTCCGATCGGCCGTGTAGATCAATCACCTTCTGCTGACCCGCTTGCTGATGGAGTCCATCGACGTTTTGGGTAATAAGTAGTTTTAAAGGTGTCGATACTTCAAGCTCAGCTAATTTTAAATGCGCCCTGTTAGGCTTAGCATCACGCATCACCGGCCAGCCAATTAAACTTCTTGCCCAAAAGCGCTGACGAGTCAGCTCGCTATTCATAAAGTCATGATGCTGCACTGGTGGTTTACGTTTCCATTGTGCATTACTATCCCGATAGTCAGGAATGCCTGAATCAGTACTTATCCCCGCACCGGTAAGCACAACAATGCGCGGATGGGCGTTGATAAAAGAAGAAAGCTTTTCCGCACTGTCTTGTATTGATTCAGGCTGTGTCGTCATCTATTTTTCCGGTTCCGTTCGATCAATTGCCAGAAGAATCCATCCCTCTTTTGCATTAATCTTTTCCGTTGGTGAGAACATGCGGAGCCAGCCCTCAGGAGAGATCGCCATCAATAATGACCGACTTTTCGCATGCTCCTCTTCCCAGCGAGCTAATGGATAGTCTACGGATAACTTAGTAGAACGGATCTGTGCATCTTTACTAATTAAGCTAGAGAGCTTTTTAAAAGAGAAGCTGTCTAAGCCTAAGGTTTTGCCTTGATGCTCAGCCGCGACTGTTTGGCGTGTCGACGAAGAGTTCGATTTTTCAGTTTTGATGCTGTAGATAAAGCGAGTCTCAAATTCACTTCTAAAGTGCAAGCAAGCGAGTGCATTCACTTCATGCTGCGGAGATGCAGTGAGCAGTTGCCCGTAGGTAATGAGCTCAAGTTTATCTGCAATGCGCGATGATAAAGGGTTACCGTGCAAGGTGGACAAACCCTGCATACGGGCTTCGCTAATATTCTCCCAGCTTGGATCAATCAGTAATGTCGGAATCTCGTGCTTCTTCAACGTTAGCGCAATCGCACGGGCGACCTTGTTAGCTCCAATAATGACCAAACCCTTAGATTCCGGCTGAGTCACACCTAAACGCTGCGCAACAAAGCGTGCCGTAGCACTTTGAAAAACGACTGTGCCAATAATGACGGCAAAGGTTAACGCCGTTAAGATTTGAGCGCCTTCATAGCCACTGGCTTCTAAGCGTAGAGCAAAAAGAGCTGATACCGCTGCTGCGACAATACCACGAGGCCCCACCCAAGCAATCACTGTTTTTTCTTGCCAGGTGAGGCCGCTGCCAATACTACAAAGTGCGACTGAAATAGGACGCACAATAAATTGAATAAAGGCGAGTAGCAGCAACGCAGGGATACCTAGCGATAATAACTCTTCTGGGTTGAGTCGTGCGGCTAGTAGAATAAAAAGACCAGAAATCAGTAACATAGTGAGATTTTCTTTAAAAGTTAAAATCTCATCTATATGTATTCCTTTGGTATTGGCTAACCATATTCCCATCACTGTTACAGCGAGCAATCCAGACTCATGAGCGAGTGTATTTGAAAGCGTGAAAGTTGCTAAAACAAGGGTCAGTGAACCTAGAGCATGCAGGTATTCGGGTAGCCAGTAGCGCTTGATGAGCATCGCCAATAGCATGGCAGCCCCGATACCTAAAAAGAGCCCCGCGAAAATGATTTCGCCAAAGAGTAAAAAGGTATGAGATAGGGTACCTTCACCCTGCTGGTGCGAGATGATCCACTCGTAAATCAATACCGCCATCAGTGCCCCAACAGGGTCAATGATAATTCCTTCCCAGCGCAAAATATTAGCAATGCGACTCGTCGCTCGCAGTGTGCGTAGCATAGGCACAATAACTGTTGGCCCGGTAACGACCACTAAGGCACCAAAGAGTGCGGCAAGGTCAGGCGGTAAGCCAATTATGTAATAAGAACCGAGGGCGATTAGTCCCCACGTTAAAACGGCGCCCCAAGTGACAAGTCGTCTGACGACCTTGCTGACATCACGCACTTGATCTACGTGCAGCGTTAGGCTGCCCTCAAAGAGAATAATAGCGATGGCAAGTGATACGACAGGAAAGAGGAGTTCACCAAACAGAGCATCAGGGTCAAGAAGGTGGCTGACAGGGCCTAGCAACACGCCAGAAAGCAATAAAAGTAAAATCGCGGGGAGTTTTAGACGCCATGCCGCCCATTGGCAGAGAATGCTGACGAAACCGATGATGGCGAGAAGAGCGCTGTCTGATAGCTGCATAAAAACCCCCTGATGCTCAGGAAAAAAATCAAAGTAAACTGGCGATAAATTCACCCGTCATGAGACGTTGTCGCGAGGGTTATAGTAGACTTTTGCCTCACAAGTCAATTTTTTCTCGAGCCATTGTTGATATATTTTTTTATCAGCTACCCTCGTTTTGAATCTAAAGTGATGCCATTTTATGCTTAAAAATAACAGCTCATTAGGGTTGAATTTATCGCTTCGTGTAATGATGTATTTGGATAGTCAGCCTATTTTGACTGCCTCTATGTTTAGCCCTTCAGGGCTAGATGTGCCTTTGCTGATCGAGCAAAACGGCAATCATTGGCGCAAAATTATGTCTATCTATGCGAAGCTGATGTATCAGCATGGATCTTGGCAAACGTATCGCGACACAGAGTTACTTACAGATAAAGAATCAATTTCGTTTGAGTCCCATCTAGACTCTAAAGCGATTGTGCATTTGGTTTGTGGTAAAGCCGCCCAAGCTCGCTTGGGTTTAGATTTAAGTGCATTTGATATGCTACTTGGTTCAGACTGCCTTTTTGCTAAGGGAAATATCCTTTGCACTCCTTATCCTGATTACCGCCAGTTTCCGAATCGTGAGATTGAGATTGCGCGTGTATGGCTGCGAGATAACTTTGAGTTCCTCTTTCGCTGAAATAAATAAATTATAAAGAAACGCTTTTTCTTCTCCCAAAATGTGACTTTCGAAAAAACACCTCAGTCTAACGCTATAAATCCCCCGCTTTGTTTTGGGGTTAGCTATACGAATTGATCGTATCTTAGAAGGAGAGGATGTAATGAAATCAACAAAACTCGCATGTGCTATCGCAACGGTAATCGCTTCTGGGTATGGCGTTGCTGCATTCGCAGAAGAAGTATCTTTATACGATTATGAACAGGCGACCTCTGCGTATGAAGATGCATACATTAATGCTCAGTTTAATTTGCAAAACGGTAACCAAGCACAAACGAGCTACGATCTGGATCTGAATCTTGATTATGAGAAGGTGTTTACGTCTGCAGATCAAAATACCAAGCTAGATTTTGTCGGCGAAACGTCACGCAGCCGTGGCCCTAACGTCGATGATGCCACCATCTCTCATTACCAAGCGTCCGGTGCGATCACCAACGACAACTATTTCCAGCCAAACAGCAATGGTGCGTTCTGGTACGGTAAAGGTGAAATCGGTGCACAAAAAGGGATGGACGATCCATATACAAAAGCAACCGTCGGTATCGGTTATGGCCGTGTTGTTAACGCCACGCCTATGGCGAAAGCTATACGTTTAGTCGAAGCGCTGGTGGAGCGTCGCTTAATCACTGAGTATCCATCGAAAGCAACTTACCAAGCTGTTGCTAACGTGATCGCACGTGAAGATGAATATGTCAGCAAATACGGTAGCGATGAGTACGAGCTAACTTGGTTGGAAGATATTGAAGCAGCTTTAGGTAGCAGCTTGGGTGTTAAGGGTGCCATCAAATCTTATGATGTGTTAACCAATGAACGTATTTCAACGCGTAAGCATGGCTGGTTAGTGCGTGCGGGTGTCGGTGCAGTATTGTCCGATTACGACGGTTCAAGCAGTAAGCCTGCCCTTGAAATCGGTGCGGAATACCACCGCCCGCTTAACAATAAAACACAGTTTTCAAACGAATCTGTTTTCACGGCCGTGCTAGATGACAATGATGATAGCTACCGTTTCGCTAACACCATGTCGTTAACGTATGAGGTGAGTGACCGAGTGGATTGGGAAAATGCTTGGTTATTAGATTATGTTGATTATGAAACGTCGAATGACATCACAACCAACGCGTTAAGTTCTACGTACCGTTATTACATCTCTAACGCTTTGAGCTTCTCGGTAACGGCTCAGCTGACGAGCCTAGAGGATAATATTGATAACAACGGTAACGATAAGCTCGATAAGAGTCTTGTCATGGGTCTGACCTACCGAATGAAGTAATTCAACTTGAATTAACTATCCCCTCGATAGCCTTTGCTCTGCAAAGGCTTTTTTTATGAGATCAGCTAACAAGGAGCGATAATGGATATTATCAACTCACCGAGTAGCGAAGTGTCTTTGTCATGGGTGCTCGACTCCCTGCACAGCGGAGCGACTGAATCTTTAACGGTCGCACTTGCATCCTTACACCCCGCAGATATCGCCAATCTATTAGAAGCCATGCCGCCAGAGGAGCGTGAGTTACTCTGGGAGCAAGTAGAGCCTTCTATAGAGGGTGAGGTGTTGGCCTACCTGCATGATGAAGCGCGAGCCAGCATTATTGAAGAGATGGATGGTGCTGAGTTACTGGCGGCAACAGAACAGATGGATGTGGAAGATTTAGCCACTGTCCTTGAAGAACTGCCCTCCGATGTCAGTGGCGCCATTCTTGAATCACTTGATCAAGATCGCCGCGCACGACTGCAAACCGTCTTAGCTTATGAGGAGGGCACTGCGGGTCGAATCATGTCGGTTGATCTGTTGAGTGTTCGGCCTGATGTTAGTCTCGCTGTGGTGCTTCGATGGCTTAGGCTGCATGAAAGCTTACCGGCACATACCGATGCGATTATGGTGGTTGATGAACAGGGCGACTATAAAGGTAAGCTGTCACTTGAGAAGATAGTCACCCGGTCGGCTGATCTGCTGGTCGAAGCGGTTATGGATACTGCGAGCGAAACCGTCTTAGTGAGTACGACGGAGCATGAAATTGCGGCGTTATTTGAACGTCGAGATTTGATATCGGTTGCCGTAGTTGATGAGCAGCGCAAATTGTTAGGACGGATCACCATCGATGATGTAGTCGATATTATCCGTGAAGAGGCTGAGCACTCATTAATGCGTAGTGCGGGTTTGGACGAGGAGGAAGATCTATTTGCACCGGTAATTCCCAGTGCACAACGTCGCGGCGTGTGGTTAGGTATTAACCTTGTCACCGTCTTTATGGCAGCATGGGTGATAGGGCAGTTTTCTGAAGCGCTTGATCAAATTGTTGCGCTAGCTGTACTGATGCCGGTTGTGGCGAGTATGGGCGGTATTGCGGGTAGTCAGACATTAACCCTGACGATTCGAGGTATGGCGCTAGATCAGATTGCTGCAGGAAACACTCGCTGGTTATTAATGAAGGAAGTATCCGTTGGCGCGCTTAATGGCAGTGTTTGGGCGGTTGTCGTTGCGTTAGTCTCCTATATTTGGTTTAACAACATTGGGTTATCCCTGATTATAGGTGTGGCCTTGGTACTGAATCTTTTAGCTGCTGCTTTAGCGGGTATACTGGTACCCTTAACGCTCAAAAAAATAGGCATTGATCCAGCCTTGTCAGGTGCGGTGATTTTAACCACGGTTACTGACATCATTGGCTTTTTAAGCTTCTTGGGCTTGGCATCGCTCTTTTTGCTATAACGCTGTCTTCTATATAGAGGTGGCTGTAGATCAGTCTATTAAATAGGATGATCGAAGATGGACAGTACCTCTTTAATCAGCTCAACCCGCGAACTGCGCACGGGGTAGACGGCATAGGCTGGATGTTTAATGGTAGGAGCATTCTCGACACAAAACAAGGTCCCTACCTCTAGCTCATGTTGTACTGACTGTTTAGGTAAATAAGCGCTTCCGCCCAAAGTTTGCAGATAACCCATCGCCATTTTGGCAGTCCCTAATCGTGTATGCGGCTCAGGCATATCTGGGAACAGCCGTTTGTGAGTCAGCGAGTGTGCCAGCCCCCAATCGACCATTAAATAATCATCAGCGAGAGCTTGCTCTAATGAGTAGTCGGCATGAGAGGTGATGAGGTCGAGCTCTAATACCGTGACCTTTTTAATCTGCAGAACATCTAACTGAGCGGGTTCGAGCATAAAAGCAATATCCAGCACACCATCCAGAATTCGACGGGTGAGCACTTCGGGGGTGTGTGACTCTGCGATAAGAGCGATATGTGGATGCTGTGATCTTAAGTCATACAGCCATTGCTGTAATAAAACATCCCAGAGTCGAAGACTGCCACCAATGGATAGCTGCTGATTGGCGCCTCCTGCGGTGACATCTTGGCGTGCTTTACGCCATTCGGATAACAGCAGATCAGCATGCCGCACGAGTCGGTTTCCCTCGGGTGTGAGCCTCACTTCACGGTTGAGTCGATCAAATAGAGAGACGCCTAACTGACCTTCCAATAGCTTGATGCGAGCACTCACGGCGGCTTGCGTTAGATGCAGCATCTCCGCGGCTTTACCAAAGTGGCGGAGGCGAGAAACCTCCAGAAATGTGCGAAGTAATTCGAGGTCCATAAAAAATTACCGATAAAAATTATTTTAAAAACTAACAAAAATATATCGTTAGATTTATTGATTTAAGTTAACTAAATTTCGCTCTCCACTGCAAGAGCAGGAGGTTGGAATGAAAAAAGTTATGGAATTAAAACAGATTAAAACACTGAGCGATGAGCAATTGGTCGAAATAATCCAGCGTAAAGAAGATCCGAACGATGTCGGATTTTCCGAGCTCGTATCTCGACATCAAATGACTTTATTAAAGCGCTGTATTTCAACGATTGGGAATAGAGTAGATGCTGAGGATATTGTTCAGGAAGTTTTAATGCGTGCCTACCGTTACTTAGCATCCTTTAAGGGCAACGCTCTATTTAAAACCTGGTTGATCAGTATTTTAGATAATCAGTGTAAAAACTACTTTGCGGGTCGAAATTTTGAGTATGCCGATACGGATGACTGGGTGGCGCTAGCTGATCAGCATATGGAGGAGGAAGACGCGTTTGTAATCGCAGAACAAGCAGAACCCGTAGAGCAGGTTTCTCAGGTGCTCGGCAGTATGCCAGATTTTGCCAAAGATGTGTTGATGTTACGTTTTCACTTAGAGCTTCCCATTGCGGTGATCAGCCATACGCTTGGAATTAGCCTAAGCGCGACCAAAATGCGTCTTTATAGAGCATTAGCGTTGTTTGAACAGCAGTTCAAATGCAGCGTTGTCACATAGAAGAGTATAAGATATATCTACCAGGGACTTATACGGAAGACACTGGGTCAACGATGAACTTATCCGTAACGAGATCGAAACATGAAAATCGCTATTCTGTCGCGCAATCCTAAACTTTACTCCACTCGAAGATTAGTCGAAGCGGCGGCAGCACGTGGCCATGAGGTACGCGTGCTGGATGCATTACGATGTTATATGAATATCACATCTAGCCAACCTTCGGTTCATTACCGAGGAGAGGAGTTGGAAGCGTTTGATGCGGTGATCCCGCGAATCGGCGCTTCAGTAACCTTTTATGGTACGGCTGTGCTACGTCAATTTGAGATGATGGGGACTTATCCACTAAACGAGTCGGTCGCCATCAGTCGTTCGCGTGATAAGTTGCGCTCTTTGCAGTTGCTATCGCGTAAGGGTATTGGTTTACCCGTAACCGGTTTTGCTCATAAGCCTGATGATATTGAAGACTTAATTAAAATGGTGGGCGGCGCGCCGCTGGTTATCAAGATGTTAGAAGGCACCCAAGGTATTGGGGTTGTATTAGCGGAAACTCAAACCGCAGCTGAAAGTGTTATCGAAGCCTTTTTAGGGATGAAAGCTAACATTCTAGTGCAAGAGTTTATTAAAGAAGCGGGTGGTGCGGATATTCGCTGTTTTGTAATCGGCGACAAAGTGGTAGCTGCCATGAAACGCCAAGGCAAAGAGGGCGAGTTCCGTTCTAACTTGCACCGTGGAGGTTCTGCGACGCTGATTCGGATTACGCCTGAAGAACGCTCTACGGCCATTCGTGCTGCCAAGACTATGGGGTTGAATGTGGCTGGGGTTGATCTGTTGCGCTCAAATCATGGACCTGTTGTGATGGAGGTTAACTCCTCACCTGGACTAGAAGGTATAGAGTCGGCAACCGGTAAAGATATTGCAGATATGCAGATTCAGTTCATTGAAAAGCAGCTTGCAGAGAAAAAAGCAGGCTCGAATCTCGCAAAAACGCGTGGTAAAGGATAATTAATGCGTAAGAGTTTTGAGATAGCGGGCAATCGTGTATTGGCGGGTACTCGCACCGTCATAGATCTACCCATGCCCAAGCTTAATACCCAAACAGAGATGAATATGTCTCTGCATGTTATACATGGAAAAAAACCAGGACCGGTGCTCTTTATTAGCGCAGCGGTTCATGGAGATGAACTCAATGGTATTGAGATTATTCGTCGTTTGTTAATTAGGCGTGGGCTATCCAATATCGCGGGTACCTTAGTCGCTATCCCCGTTGTTAACTCATACGGTTTAATTCAGCAGAGTCGGTATCTTCCAGATAGACGTGATCTCAATCGCTCATTTCCTGGGTCAGAAAAGGGCTCTTTAGCGGCACGGTTGGCTAATCTTTTTGTTGAAGAGATTATTAGCAAGTGTACTCATGGTATTGATTTACATACAGGCGCAGTACACCGGAGCAACTTGCCACAAATCCGAGCGGATCTTGATGATGCTGAAACTAAACGACTTGCAGAAGAGTTTGGTGTCCCTGTATTAATCAATGCATCGCTACGGGATGGATCGCTGAGAGCCGCTTGTAAAGAGCATGATATCCCCGTACTTCTTTACGAAGCAGGTGAAGCCTTACGTTATGATGAAGTCTCAATTCGCGTTGGGGTGAATGGCATCGTCAATGTGATGCGTTCGTTAGGTATGCTGCCTCCCGTGAAGCGGAAAAATATTTCGGCTGAGCAGAGTATTGCGCGCAAAAGTGTTTGGGTAAGAGCACCTGAGAGTGGCATGATGCGCACCGCGGTTAAGTTGGGTGAGCAGGTAGCGAAAGGTGGGTTACTTGGCTTTATCGACGACCCTTATAGCGGTGCTGTTGAAAAGGTCTTTTCGACGCATGAGGGGGTTGTGATAGGGCGATTAGAGTTGCCTCAAGTTCATGAGGGCGATGCTGTCTATCATATAGCGTGTTTTCGTGATGATGTGGAAGATGTAGCTAGTCAGATAGAATCTTTCCAGTCCTATTTTATAGATGATGTCTCTCCTTAGGAGAGGCATCTATAAGGAGGTTTGATGATTAAAGTATGGAGTATTTCCAATCCCGCTGAGCCTAAACAAGGCGGATTAGAGGTGATTTCCCCAGAGCAGTCAGACCAAGCCGATTGGATAGAGATTCAGTCGGATGATGATCAGTTTATCAAGTCCGCCTTAAAACAATTAGGCTGCCATTCATTAGCGATAACCGACGCATTGCGGTTACGTCATCCACCGAAAGTAGAGTATTTCGAAGATCAGGTATTTATTCTCTATAAGGGGGTGAAAGAGGTTCATGGAGATCTCTCTTTTGATCACCAACAGGTTTCATTTTTTATTAGTAACAAGCGGCTGATCACCGTCTCACGTACCACGACTAAAGGGATTGAGGCGATTAAGTTAGAGAAGAACTTTGCTAAGCTCCTTGCTTATCCCATTCGACTCGCCTGCAAAATTATGCACTTTTCTGCGGGTATCTATCTGGATGAGGTTTTGCAGTTTGATGCGACCTTGGGAGAATTAGAGGACGAGCTGCTTAATGCGGGGACAGATAAAACCCTCATCGAACTCACCTCTTATAAATCCCGTATTTTAAAATTGATACGTATGTTTAATTATCACCAACGTATCACTCAACAATTGATCAAAGAGGGTGAGGGTAATCCGTTAGAGGTTAATGAAGAGAGTTATCATGTGATTAATGACTTGCATGAGCGGTTTGAGCGTCTTTTCAGTTTGTCTAATATGCACTACGACATCTGTGGTGACTTAATTGATGGTTACTTATCCATCACCTCTCATCAATTGAACAATACCATGCGAATTCTAACCGTGGTAACTGCGGTGTTTGTCCCGTTGAGTTTCCTAGCCGGTTTATACGGTATGAATTTCGATGTCATGCCTGAGTTGCATTATGAGTATGGCTATTATGCCTTGTTAGCGACAATGGCCTTCACTGCGGTGGTTTTAATCTATACTTTTAAAAAGAAAAAATGGTTTTAACGAGATGTCAAAATGAATGATTACTTTTGGAACTATGAGTTATTTGCTATCGGTGATTATCGGTTACTCGCTAGCCAGGTGGTCATTGCTATTTCGATTTTGTTTTTCGCTTTTCTATTTTCCTCATTTATCCGCAAAGGGCTAAAGAAAATTTCGAGCAATCGTAAGATTGTATCGTCTGCTCAGATCTATATTTTTAGCCGGATTCTGCATTATTTAATCCTATTGGCGGGCTTTCTCATTGCCTTGGGTGCGTTAGGCATCGATTTCTCTAAATTGGCACTCGTAGCCAGTGCTTTGGGTATCGGTATTGGTTTGGGCTTGCAAGGCGTTGTTAATAACTTTGTGTCAGGACTGATTTTACTGCTTGAGAAAAGCCTAAAAGTCGGTGATTTTATCGAGTTAGATTCGGGCGTTGTAGGTGAAGTCATTGAGATTCATATGCGAGCGACGCTGATCAGAACCAATGACAATGTGGATATTTTAATTCCCAATGCGGAGTTGGCTAGTGGCCGTGTAACCAACTGGACTTTGGCTGATAATACACGGCGATTTCGTATTCCCTTTGGCGTGGCTTACGGCAGTGATAAATATGTCGTGCAAAAAGCGGTGCTCGAGGCTGCTCGCTCAGTCAGTTATACCCTCTATGAAAAAGGCCATGAACCTGTTGTGTGGATGACAGGTTTTGGTGATAGCAGTCTGAATTTTATGTTGGGTGTGTGGGTGCCAGCGGAACAAGTAAAGCGTCCTACATTGCTCGTGTCAGATTACTTATGGGCGATTGATGACAAGCTGAAAGAGTATAATATTGAGATTCCATTTCCGCAGCGAGATATTAATATTCGCAGCGGTTTGCACCCGCTAAGCGTGCGTAAAGATGAAGAATCAAAATAGCGACTCTTCATATCTATAGGTAATAAAAAAAGCGATCCGAAGATCGCTTTTTGTCACTCAATAGGGTTACGCACCATATTTCGCTTTTGCTTCGATACGACGACGGTGTAATACCGGCTCAGTGTAACCGCTTGGTTGTGCACAGCCTTCAAACACGAGTTCACAGGCCGCAGCAAAGGCAACGCTATCATCAAAGTTAGGTGCCATGGCACGGTAAGTTGGATCGCCCGCGTTTTGGCCATCCACGATAGCCGCCATACGCTTGAGCGTTTCCATTACCTGCGCTTCTGAGCACACACCATGATGCAACCAGTTAGCAATATGCTGGCTAGAGATACGCAGTGTTGCGCGGTCTTCCATTAGGCCAACGTTGTTGATATCCGGCACTTTAGAGCAGCCCACGCCTTGCTCAACCCAACGTACCACATAGCCCAGTAAGCCTTGTGCGTTGTTATCGAGCTCTTGCTGAATCTCTTCAGCAGACCAGTTAGGGTTTGTAGCAACAGGAACGGTCAGAATATCATCCAAGTTTGCACGCGGACGGTTTTTCAGTTCGCCTTGGCGGGCAAATACATCAACCTTATGGTAGTGCAGAGCGTGTAAGGTCGCAGCCGTTGGCGATGGTACCCAAGCCGTATTTGCGCCTGACATCGGGTGTGCAATTTTCGCAGTTAGCATGTTAGCCATCTGATCAGGGATTGCCCACATACCTTTACCAATCTGCGCACGACCACTTAAGCCGCATGCAAGACCGTTATCAACGTTCCAGTCTTCATAAGCGCTGATCCATTTAGCCGACTTCATGTCGCCTTTGCGAACCATTGGTCCCGCTTGCATAGATGTGTGTATCTCATCACCTGTGCGGTCTAAGAAGCCGGTATTGATGAATACAACACGTTGCTTCGCAGCACGGATACATTCTTTAAGGTTGACGGTTGTGCGGCGCTCTTCATCCATAATACCCATTTTTAGGGTAAAGCGAGCGAGACCTAAGGCGTCTTCAACCCGTGCAAACAGCTCGTTAGAGAAAGCAACTTCCTCCGGGCCATGCATCTTCGGCTTAACGATATACATCGAGCCGGTAACCGTGTTGCGGAATTTGCCTAGACCTTTCATGTCGTGCAAAGAGATTAACGTGGTCATCATGGCATCCATGATACCTTCAGGAACTTCGTTACCCTCTTTATCGATAATCGCGCTGTTAGTCATTAAGTGACCGACATTACGTACGAACATTAAGCTGCGTCCTTTTAGGACAACAGCGTCACCGTTCAAGCCTTTGTATTCACGGTCAGGGTTCATGGCGCGGGTAAATGTTTTACCGCCTTTAGACACCTCTTCCGTCAAATCACCTTTCATTAGGCCAAGCCAGTTGCGATATACAACCATCTTGTCATCAGCATCTACGGCGGCAACGGAGTCTTCACAATCCATAATGGTTGTGAGCGCCGATTCCATAACGATATCTTTGATACCGGCTGCATCATCCTTACCAATTTGGCTGGCACGATCGATCTGAACTTCAAAATGAAGGCCGTTATTTTTAAATAGAATGCCTTGAGGAGCAGCTGCATCACCTGTGAAACCAATCAGCTTTTCAGGTTGAGCTAGGGTTGTTTCACTACCATCGCGCAGAATGACAACCAGTTTGCCATCTTGGATGCTATAGCCAGCGGAGTCTTTGTGTGAGCCGCTTGCAAGTGGAATAGACTCATCCATAAAGTTGCGTGCGAAGGCGATTGTTTTAGCACCGCGAACTGGATTGTAAGTCTGTCCAGCTTCAGCACCGCCGTCTGCAGGAATGGCGTCAGTGCCGTATAGCGCATCATACAGGCTGCCCCAACGTGCATTCGCAGCGTTAAGTGCAAAGCGTGCATTCATGACAGGCACTACAAGCTGTGGTCCAGCCATAGTCGCCATTTCTGGATCGACGTTGCTTGTTTCTGCTGCAAAGTCTTCACCTTCGGGTAAAAGGTAACCGATCTCAGTTAGAAACTGCTTATATTCATTAAAATTGAATGCCTGACCCTTGCGGCTTGTATGCCAGGCATCAATTTGTGCTTGGAAGTCATCACGTTTAGCCAGCAGTGCGCGATTGCGTGGAGCGAGATCGTGAACGATCGCATCCATCTGTGCCCAAAATTGGTCTGCACTGATCCCTGTACCAGGAATGGCTTCGTTATTAATAAAGTTATAAAGACCTGAAGCAACCTGAAGGCCGCCTGTCTGTACCCGTTGACTCATAGTAGTAATGCCTCATTGTATATGGGGCCGGTCCGGAGCGAGGCAACCATGACCGGTCGATATAGTTATACATACCTTCTAAAAGAGGTATTGTGCAATGCAAAAATACATCAAAATAGAGGAGCTTGTCGCCCCCGTCACGCCTAAAGTATGAGAGTTTTAAGCGCAAAGGTTAGATTTCAAAGTGTGCTCTAATCGTGTCGGGAAGAGGAACCGATCTCCCTGTATGATGATCCATCCATACCACTTTTGAGTAACCGTCACTGACCGGTTTGTCTGGCTGCTTACTACTGAAAATTTCATAGTAAGTCATGAAGCTAGTCCGGCCCGGCTCTGCTATATAACAGCGGATAGTCAGTATGTCAGGATAAACAACAGGTTGCATAAAGGTACAACCCACATTGATAACAACAGGGTCTTGGCCATTGCCATCCATCTGTGCACCCATCTTTGCTAACAACTGTACACGTGCCTCTTCCAAATAGCGCATATACATCGCGTTGTTTACATGACCATAAGCATCCATGTCACCCCATCGTACTGCAATATCGCAGCTGTAAATTAGCTTTCCTTTTTCAGAGTGCATCATGTCACCATCTTTATTTTAATGTCATTCACAAGATAAGGGGTTTTACCTATTTTGTGAATGACAAAAGTGTTCAGCTTTTTTTCGCTCTGTGAAGATGAACGTCAACTTGCGGGAAAGCAATTTCAATATTGTGAGCTTTAAAGTCCTCATCAATGGTTTGGTTAATGTCGTGTGTGACCGGCAAACGGTCAGAAAGGCTGTTGACGAACAGTCTTAATTCTAAATCCAAAGTGCTAGCGCCAAATGTGGTGAAAAAGGCATCAGGGGCCGGGTCCTTTAGGACGTTAGGGTGCTCGGTCGCGGCTTTTAATAGTAACTCGCGTGCCAGTCTCGTATCCGAGCCATAGGCAATCCCAATTTTGAACACGACACGGGTGATAGGATCGGTGAGTGACCAGTTGATCAATTGGTCGGTTACAAAGTTTTTGTTCGGGATGATTACCTCTTTGCGATCCCAATCGGAGATCGTTGTTGCACGAATTTGAATGCGCGTAACGTTTCCTGTGAAGCCGCCAATAGTAACGGTATCGCCTATGCGTATTGGTTTCTCAAATAGAATAATCAAGCCCGATACAAAGTTCGCGACAATCTCTTGTAAACCAAATCCTAACCCCACGCCTAGTGCAGCAATCAGCCACTGCAATTTGGACCATTCAAGCCCTAGTTGGGAGGCTCCTGACAGGACGCTAAATACAATAAGGATATATTTAGTAATCGAGGTAATGGCGTATGAAGTACCTTGGGACAAGGTTAAATGTCGTAACAGTAATAGCTCTAGTAAGCCCGGTAAGTTGTAGGCTGCAAGAATACACAGGGTGATTAATGCGGTACTGAATACCACATTTTTTAAGGTAATCGATTCGGAAATAATACCGTCTGTGGTGGTGACATCATTACTCCATAGAACAACACTGTCTAAGATGTCGAGCGTTGGTAGTGCATTCTTTAAAAAGAACCAGCAGAGTGATACGAAAACAATCACGGTGGTGGTTTTCAGTAGAACACGAGCCTGATCGGAAATACTTTGTAAATTAATGTAGTTTTCGTTCAGCGGAGGAATCTCTTCGTTCTTCTCGCGTGCCTCGATAATTTCATTGCGGCGAGCCTTCGCTCTATCGAACTCGACATGCCGCTCCTCCATTAACAGCCAACGGTTGCCAAGCTTGAAGAAGATAAAGGTTGAGTAAAATATGCCTGTGAGTATCAGCAAAACGAGCATCATCATTGAGGCAGTCAGTAAGTAGCCCAGTAGCGCAGACAAAATAAGTAGTAAGTGAATGCCTACCAAACTTGCGAGCCAAAGTTGTGCCTGTTGCCACCATCTTACGCCATGGGTAATTTGGTTGATTTGCGGAGCCACTTTCCATAAAGCTCCCCAGAACAGGCTAACAATACCGGCAAGCAAAATCGTTGCTAAGCGCCCTAGACCTGAGCGCAACTCGGTAGAGTCCGTTGGGTCAATTAACAGGATCAGGATAATTAACGGTGTGGATAACCAGTAAAGCGGATGCAGCAGTTTGCGTAGTGTTTTGCATAAGGCTTGTGGTACGGCCAAATGCGCATGGAGGAGCCCGTATGGCATACTCAGCCAGAAGAGTAAGCAGAGGTATACCCATGTCAGCATCGCGACGCTGCGGATGATCAGGGTAGCAGAGTCAATACTGAAGGCATTGAGATTCAGTATGCTTTCCCCCAAGAGCAGCATACTCGCGGGTACGGGCAAGCTGATAACCATGGGCATCCAAAGCAGGTTGAACGTATGCAGAAAGCGATCATGAACAACATTACCTATCTCTCTTGCCCATAGTGTGCGACGTGCTTTGTATTGTTTATTTAACAGTGCAGCGACCACAAACAGCAGTGCTAAGGCCACCAAGTCAGGTATCCAAGAGTAAACAGGCTCAATCAAGGGTTCTGCTAAATTGGGCGTTAAATAAGCGATCAAGGGTGCTACGCCGACAATTAACTCGTTAATCCAGTTGGTTGAGATGGGTAATGTACTGGGAATCCATAATAGGTGTTGCGCAATTAGCTCACGACCCAAGGTGATCTGTTTGTTGATTTGCTCTTGTGTGGTCAGTAGTTGAGAAAGTTCGGTAATTCCTTGATTACTCGCTTCACGAATACGGTTTAACAGGTTTTGTTTATCGGCCATCAACTGCTTGTATTGTTTAAGGGTATTGGCATCAAGGTCTTTAACCCCGTCACTGTTTTCGCTTTCTATCAGTGCGCTAGTGGTGTCTAAGTTAAGTAAACGTAATTGATTAATCGCTTGGCGCGTTTCATCGGTTTGAATCACCTTAGATAATCTGCGGGTAAACTTGCGTAATTCAATGCCAAGCGGTTGGATGCTCAGCTCTAATTGCTGTTGCACCGAGGTATAACTCTGATTGACGATGGCCAGTTGCACCTCAAGCAGTCTACGTTGCTGAACGGCTTTATCCGCCTGATTTAATGTTTCACGAAGGCTTTCACTAAGGGAGAGGTTACCTCTTAGTAAGCCGGCAATCAGAGGGTTTTGTTGAACTAGGTCAATGCTGTCAGTGTTTAACAGCAGCAGCGTTTGCTCGGTTTCTATACGGCGTTTGGCTTGGAGGAGATCCTGTAAACCATCAATTTGTGCTTGCTGCTGAGTTATATCTTTGTTTGTTTTTAATAAGCTAAGGCGATTTAATTCACTTTGCCCAGGAATAGAGAGCACTTCGAGTTCAAGTGCCTGAATTTTGGCCGCTCTTAATGCGAACTGCGCTTCATTAAGCTTGGAGCCTGCTTGGGAGTTATCTAGTGTATCCTGTTTGAGTGTTGCCAGCTGATCACGTAAGTTAATGAGTTTGACATCACTTTGCTTAATTTGTTGTGACATGAGATCTCGATTTTGCTCGAGTTCCAACAACTTGGCTTTTTCTAACGTTAAGATCTGCTCGATTTCACTGCTCGTTCGATTTTGATAGCGTTCGAAGTTAACGGCAGGCAATACCTGATTCAGATTGTCTTGTAAGCGTTTGGCTTCGCTTGGTTGACGTTGAAGCATAGCTTTAAATTGCGTCGATTTCTCATCGAGTTGCAGAGCCTCTTGGTAAGCGGCTAATAATTGAAGATAGTTATCTCTTTGTTGTTTGATTTCAGGTGTAGTGTCTTCCGTAGGGAGTTGTGATAAACGTTGTTTAAGGATGGATATCTCATCCTTAGTTGCTGCGTGACTTGAAAATACGATGATACAGCTGAGTAACGTAAGTAGCTTGAAAAAGAGTCTCATAATATTCCTGACATATGCTTTGTAGCGAGAGGTACGCTATAAATAATTGTAACTGTGCCTCAAGCTAAACAACATAGAGAGACATACAAAGGACAAGATATGTATCAGTTAAGTTCAGAAAAGTTACGGAATACACTCCCCGCGTTTTCGAAAGTGACTGGTTGGCGGCCTAATGATGTTTGGGATGATTACGCCAAACTCTACAAACTTATCCCCCTACGTGAGCAGTATGATTGGACAGTTGGGGTTGAGCCTTATCAGGATTTATCTCTGGTAATGCAGCATTTTGCCGTTGAAGATGCGGTTGGCACGGTGTTTTTACTGCATGGCTATACTGATCATCTCGGTTTGTATACGGGGCTCATCGAAACCCTATTAAAAGCTGGGTGGAATGTGTTGGGTGTTGATTTGCCAGGTCATGGGTTATCCAGTGGGAATAGCTATTCCATTCAGAGCTTCTCTACCTATGCAGGTATGGTGCAGCATATTTTAAAAACTCATTGTCAGAATGAAATGACACTCTTGATGGGATTAAGCACGGGAGGGGCGGCAATACTTGAGCACCAGCGCTTGTATCCGGCGCAGGCGGGTGACCCCTTTTCAGTGGCGGGCCGAATCTTACTCGCACCCTTGGTCAGGCCGGCTTACTGTGAGGTCATTCAATGGAAGTATCGCTTACTACATCTATTCCTCAAACGGGTAAAACGTGTCAGGACTGAGCATTCTCATGATGAGGCGTTCTTACGCTTTATCCATGAAGAAGATCCGCTTCAGTCAAACTGGATTGCAGTGGACTGGATCGGCGCTATGTTGAAATGGATCCCTTTAATCGAGGGGTCAGTACCGTCAAAAATCCCCATGACTGTTATACAAGGTACCGATGATACGACGGTCGATTGGAGTCATAATGTAACTGTTTTAAAGCAGCTGTATCCCAGTGCGGAAATTAAACTGATCGAGGGCGCAAGGCACCATTTAGTGAATGAGGGTGAGCCTTGGCTCAGTGAGATACGCGAGGTGGTGTTACAAACATTATCAAAAATAAAAGCTAGAGCAGCAGAACCGCCGCTCTAGCTTGATCTGCTTAGAACAAACGACGGCAGCGGATAGTTCCGTCGACTGTTAATAATTTTTCAAGCGCAACTTCTGAACAATCAGCATCGACATCAATCACTACGTAACCCACTTTGTCGTTTGTCTGTAGGTACTGACCCGAGATGTTGATATTGTTTTCAGAGAAAATGTTGTTGATCTTAGACAATACGCCCGGAATGTTCTGGTGAACGTGCAGCAGACGGTGAACATGCGGATGTTCAGGCAACGCCACTTCAGGGAAGTTAACAGAGGTAATAGACGAGCCATTATCGCTGTATTTAACCAACTTCTCTGCCACTTCGTAACCGATGTTCTCTTGGGCTTCCATGGTAGATCCGCCGACGTGAGGTGTTAAAATCACGTTATCAAACTCACGCAACGGAGAGATGAACTCATCATTGTTTGTACGAGGCTCGACAGGGAAAACGTCAATAGCAGCGCCGTGCAGTTTTTTACTACGTAACGCATCGCAAAGATCATCGATCACTACAACCGTTCCGCGTGCAGCGTTGATGAAGATCGCGCCATCTTTCATCTGTTCAAACTGTGCTGCGCCCATCATATCTTTAGTCGCTTTGGTTTCAGGAACATGCAAGCTGACGATATCACAGGTGCGAAGTAGTTCATTTAGGTCAGCGGTTTGCTTTGCATTACCTAACGCTAGCTTATTAACTACGTCATGGAAGTAAACTTCCATACCTAAGCCTTCAGCTAATACGCTGA
Source organism: Neptunomonas sp. (assembly GCA_036804365.1). GTDB lineage: Bacteria > Pseudomonadota > Gammaproteobacteria > Pseudomonadales > Balneatricaceae > Neptunomonas. Next base: position 51,821 of record DAIRSP010000001.1, read on the forward strand.
GTTGTGATCCGATACTACCGTAACCAACGATACCCAACTTTTTACCGCGAATTTCGTAAGAGTTCGTTGCGGATTTTTGCCACACACCACGGTGCGCTTTAGCGTTCTTTTCAGCCACGCCGCGTAAAAGAATAATGGCTTCAGCTAATACCAGTTCAGCAACAGAGCGGGTATTGGAGTAAGGCGCATTAAAAACAGCAACCCCTTGTTTCGTTGCCGCTTCAAGATCAACTTGGTTAGTACCGATACAGAAACAGCCAACCGCAACTAGCTTCTGTGCCGCTTCGAAGACTTTTTCAGTTAGCTGCGTGCGTGAACGGATGCCAATAAAGTGTGCATCTGCAATACGCTCTAATAGTTCCTCTTCCGGTAATGAGCCGGTATGGAATTCTATGTTGGTGTAGCCTTGGGCATTTAGCGTGTCGATTGCGGATTGGTGTACGCCTTCCAACAATAGAATTTTGATTTTGCTCTTATCCAGCGAGGTGATTTTGCTCATCTTCTGCAACTCTTCAATATGGGGGTCAGAAAAACTGCCGATAAATTCGACGGCGTGTAAAGATGGCTATATTAACACACAGATAGATGAAAGGGATTGAGTCAAAAGAGGGATTTACTGGAAAAATTTTCAAGCCATGTTGAGTAGGTTTGCTGCATGAGCGTTATCTCATGCAGCAAATTTTCTTAGCTGTAGAAGCAAAGATAAGCCGTTGCTTGCTCAACCTTCAACTGGAACTTCTGGTTGGCTTCAACCGTGAACTCGGTACCTGTCGGGTAGCTAACGAATGCATCGCTGCCCGGCAGCTTAACAATTAGCTCACCGCTGGTCACTTTCATTAGTTCTTTCTGGCTGGTGCCAAACTCATATTCACCAATAGCCATGACGCCAGCAGTGACTTTACCTTCTTTGTTTTCAAAGCCGATCGATTTAACAGTACCATCGAAATATTCATTTACAGTTAGCATCAAGTATTACTCCCATGATTAATGGGCAGCATCATAGTGGCTGTTTAAAGTTTTTGCTACTGCGAAAATCGAGCATAAAGTCGACAAAGGTTTGATTGGCACGAGAGAGGTAACGCCCCTTATTCCAGGCAATACAGAGGTCAAGCCAGACCGGCTCGGCAAAAGGTAAGGTGACTAAGTCATCATCATTTTCGATCACCATGCCAAGGAGTGTCGAGATGGCATAGCCTCGCCTTACCACCGATTTAATGAGCGGGATCAGGTTCGTTTCAAAACCTATATGAGGTACAGCGCCAATAGAGGCCGCAATTCGATCAAGGACTTTACGATGAAAGTAACCTTCTTTGAACATGGCAAGCTCTTGGCTAAAGAACTCCTGATAACTGATACTGGATTGGTTGGCAAAGGGATGATCTTTAGCCAAGGTAACAAGCATCTGCTGACGCAGGAACATTTCGGTATGTAAAGATTCTGGCGCAAATTCAGAGACAATCACGCCCATATCTAACTCGCCTTGCTCAATCATCTGCTGAATATGGCCAGCACCGCCTTCAATTACCTGTAAATCAAGCGATGGGTAACGATGCTTAAAGGCCATCAAAATAGGAGGAAAATAGTACGAGCCTAGCATCCCAGGAATACCAATACGCACTTTACCTTGCGTCAGTCCTTTTAGTTCACGCATCTCTAGTTCGGCATCTGAAACACGTTTCAAAATAGCTTTTGCATGTGTTAGTAACCGCTCACCTTCGTCTGTCAGCTTTATATTTCGGTCATTTCTATGGAAAAGTTTTAACTCCAGCGCGGTTTCCAGTTTATTAATCGACATGCTAATCGCCGGCTGAGCGATATGTAGATGCTCAGCTGCTTTAGAAAAGCTGCGGTATTGAGCCACGGTATAGAAGTAGCGAAGCTGTTTTAAATCCATATCAATTTTTCTTATGATTATGATAATTTCAATATATTTTACTGATTCTATGTCGAGCGTTATTCTCACGCCACAAATGATTGAGGTGGCATGATGATCGACACAGGTACAAAAGCATTTTGGCGAGCAACACTCGCACTCTGCTTAGGTTCGTTTATGATTTTTTCGAACCTTTATATGACTCAGCCTTTGTTGCCTACCTTCGTGAAAACCTTTGGGATTAGCGAGTTAGAGGCTAGCTGGAGCTTTACAGTTGCGACCCTGACACTAGGCTTGTCCTTGCTAATTTATGGGCCTCTATCTGATGCGTATGGGCGGAAAAATATTATGCTCATCAGCATGAGTGGCGTCGTTATGACCACTTTTCTGCTATCACAAACCGAACATTACACCTATCTGATTTTGTTAAGAGGGATACAAGGGTTTTGTTTGGGTGGGCTGCCTGCCATAGCGATTGCGTATATGGGAGATGAGTTTAAGCGCCCAGCTATGATTATGGCCGTGGGCTTTTATATCAGTGGTAACTCAATTGGGGGAATCGGCGGGCGTTTGATTGGCGGCTTTGTCGGGGAGTGGCTTGGATGGTCGGAGGTTTTTTTAGTGATGACCTTATTAGGGTTTTGTTTGCTGGTGGCTTTTTCTTTTTTGTTGCCGAACTCTCAGCACTTCGAGCCTAAAGCTATGTCACCTAGAAAGATGCTCTCGGCGATCTCTGGGCATCTGACTAGCCCCCTGTTGATCATTACTTATCTGATCGGGGGCTTTAACTTCTTTATTTTTATTAACCAGTATAGCTTCGTCACCTTCCTATTAGCTGCTGAGCCTTACAACCTTTCGCCGGCTTGGTTGGGTATGCTTTTCCTTACATATCTATCGGGTACCGTGGGGTCCGCTATGTCGGGTCGCGTAGCGCAAAGACTGCCGCAACCTGTATGTATGATGTTAGGGATAGGTTTACTGATGACGGGGTCGTTGATCACTTTGCTGCCCAGTATTTGGGCGATCTTGGCAGGTTTTCTTGTCAATGCGTTTGGCTTTTTCTTCGCCCATTCAACGGCGAGCAGTTGGGTGAGTCAACATGCGCATCAGGCAAAAGCTACAGCATCCTCACTATATCTGGTTTTCTACTATATGGGGGCAAGTACGGGTGGGTTCTATCTTCAGCCCTATTGGAAGCTTTCAGGCTGGTCGGGGGTGATCATGGGATCGTTAATTATTCTGTTGATGACCTTATTGTTGGCGATGTGGCTTTTCAAGCTCAGTAAGCGACAAGCTGCCGTATTAGCTTAACTATTTGCGCGGCGATTACAGGTCGCTGCGCAAATAAGATCTCTTAATTCAGCCTGATTAAGAACGGCTCGTAATTTCGAGCAGGTGGTAGCCAAACTGTGTTTTAACAGGTCCATGAACCTTGTTTAGCTCACCACTGAAAACCACTTGATCAAATTCACGTACCATCTGACCTGGACCAAATGAACCTAAATCACCACCTTGACGACCTGATGGGCAGTTAGAGTGTTGCTTGGCGATGGCAGCGAAATCTGCACCCGCTTCGATCTGTTTTTTCAAGTCTTCGCATTGTGCTTCTGAATCAACCAAAATGTGGCGGGCAGTTGCTCTAGCCATGGGTATAACCTCGTTTAGAATCATTATCGTGTGCTATAGGATACCTGTTATTATTCAATAACCAAATATGTAAGGAGTATGGTATGGCGTATCAACACCGATTTGTTAATGGAAGTGCCTGCAATTTCACTTTGGGCAAAATCGTTTGTGTAGGGCGAAACTATGCAGATCATGCAAAAGAGTTGAATAACCCTATTCCTACAGAGCCTATGTTGTTTATTAAACCTGCAACAGCAGCCGTTAAGCTAGAAGAGCCTTTTACGATTCCACTCAAGCACGGCAGTGTCCATTTTGAGACAGAGATGTCGATTCTAATTGGAGAGCGGTTATCTAACGCATCTGAAAAAGAGGCTTTAAAAGCGATTGCCGGTGTGGGGGTGGGTTTGGATTTAACCTTGAGAGACTTGCAGGATGGGTTGAAGTCAAAAGGCCACCCTTGGGAAAAGTCGAAAGCCTTTGATGGTGCCTGTCCCTTATCTGCTTTTGTATCGCCCGACCAGGTTGCAGATTTGCAAAATGTGCAAATTCGCTTGGAGGTCAATGGTGATGTTCGTCAGGATGGCAACAGTGCCATGATGCTTAATCCAGTGTTGCCTCTGATTAGTTACATTAGTGAGTTTTTCACACTCGAACCGGGCGATGTGATTATGACAGGAACGCCTGCCGGTGTAGGCCCGATCGAGATGGGTGATGAATTAAAAGTCGAGTTAGAAAATATTCTATCTGTGTCTAGTTTCGTCAAAGCGGGCTAATCAATGTGGCGGTATTGGCTCTTAACTGCGGGTTTGTTGAGTAGTCATTCGCTATTAGCGGATTGGCAAAGACCCAGTTTTATCGCGCAGAGTTTTTATGAAGTGGCGCTTGGCTCTGAATATGGCGCTACCCAACTCAAAGTGCATAAGTGGCGAACTCCGCTAAGGATATATGTTGAGCATAGAGTCGGAGATCAGGCACTGCATGACTCTGTGCTTGATGCACATATTGCCCATTTAAGGGCAATAACGGGGTTAGATATCCAGCGTGTAACACAAGTAGCCGAAGCGAATGTGCGTTACTTCTTTACACGCGAAGCGGAGTTGCAATCTCTCATTAAGCGGTATTCTGGGAATGCAGCGGTAAAACATGAGCGAGGGGCAGTATGCATGGCTAGCATTCGTGCGAACCTTGAGTCCGATATTGTATTTGCCGCGGTGTATATCCCTGTCGATAGGGCACGTATGCATGGCAAGCTGGTCGCTTGTGTCGTTGAGGAGTTGACTCAAGTATTGGGTTTGCCAAGGGATTCAGAAAAGGTGTTTCCCTCTATCTTTAATGATAAGACACCCGATGACCTGCTCACCGGTTTGGATGATATCCTGTTACGCATTCTTTATGATCCGCGTGTAGTGGCAGGTATGGATAGGTCGGCTTTGGCACCGGTTGTTTCTAACATTATCAGTGAATTGGGTTCAAAGGGTATGATTAAGTCTGCTGAACGTCGAGTGCGTGAGCAAAGTGGTTTATATCAACTGCTTAATTAACCAGACTGTAAGGGTAAGTGTATGCTGTGGGTTAAAACGTTTCATATATTGGCGATGACAAGCTGGATGGCCGGAATTTTCTATTTGCCGAGAATCTTCGTGCATTTTGTGGAAGGAAGAGAAGCCGGGCAGGAGGTTGAGCGTCTCAAAATAATGGGGCGTAAGCTCTATGGTTTTATGACCATTATGGCCGTGTTTACGTTAGCACTTGGGTTCTGGTTGTGGCTTGGCTACGGTTTCTCTGGTGGCTGGTTGCATGCCAAACTGACTTTTGTACTTTTCTTGATCGGTTATCATCTCTGGTGCCGCAGCTATTTACAGCGGATGCAGCAAGACGCTTTAGATCGCAGTGGTCGTTATTTTAGATTGTTTAATGAACTACCATTATTGATATTTGTTCCGATCTTAATCTTTGTCGTGGTTAAGCCTTTTTAAGACGGTTCAGGCGTTGCTCAATTCGTTGAATTCGTGCGGTTAACCGTTCGATTGATTCTGCGGTTGCTTCACTTTCAGTCATCCAGCCCTCTATTTCAGCTTGGGTTGGCAGGATATCCAACTCTTCTTGGATGTATTCTTTGGCGTTAAGCCCAAAACTTCTGCCGATCTGAGCGATAAAACCGAGTTTGCTCCGAGAGATCTCGGCTAGCTGGTGGGCGGGTAGATCACCTAGGTAGGTAGCGAGTAAGCTTTCCCAATCAATCTGTGTGTTGGCTATTAGCGCTTGGAATTGATTCGCTAAGGCCGTTTCTCCGCTGACGGTAATGCCGTTACCAAAAAAGTGTTCTGCTTTGTTTTTGCTACGAATAAGCTGAAATAGGGTCGATGATTGGCCTGAAAGCGTTACATCAGCAGGAGCTTCAGAATCTAGTTGTAATTGTAAGCCACCTAAATAAGGCAGAATAAATATCGATTGATCGATATCCTCTGCCTTAATTTCAATAATGCTGCCCGAGAGTCTACCCAACGCTTCACCTGTTACTGTATCGCTTGTGAGTAGCTGGTTGAGCAGTGACTCTAGCGGTGTAATTAGTGCTGCGTGAAGCATGGTAGATGGCATATCAATGTCTCCGCTTACGGCTTGATGCCGGTATGCAAGGCGACAATTCCGCCAGTCATGTTCTGATACTTACAATTCACTAAACCGGCGTTTTGCATCATGCCTTTAAGTGTTTCTTGATCTGGATGCATGCGGATAGATTCGGCTAAGTATTGGTAACTCTCAGCATCGCCGGCTATCAGTTGACCCATTTTCGGCAAAATATTGAATGAATAAAAATCATACAACTTGGTGAGTGCTGGGTTATTGGTTTTAGAAAACTCTAGAACCATTACCTTTCCACCAGGTTTTAACACACGCGCCATAGAACGGATGGCCGCATCTTTGTCTGTTACGTTGCGCAGACCAAAAGCGATAGTTATCACATCAAATGTATTGTCGGGAAAAGGTAGGCATTCAGCATTGGCCTGTACAAACTCCACATTACCCGCGACCCCGCGATCCATCAAACGATCACGTCCGACTTTCAGCATGGAGTCGTTAATATCGGCGAGAACAACTTTGCCCGTTGGGCCTACGATACGAGAGAAACGAATGGTTAAGTCACCGGTACCGCCAGCGATATCAAGGATAGCGTGACCGCGGCGTGCTCCGCTTTGCTCAATCGTTAGTTTTTTCCAGAAACGGTGGATGCCGCCTGACATAAGGTCGTTCATGAGGTCATATTTGCCGGCCACTGAGTGGAAGACATCGGCTACATGCTTGACCTTTTCATCGACAGGGACTTCACGAAAACCGAAATCAGTCGTGGATTTTTTGTTTTGCTCGCTCATTATATTCTGCTCAACCAAGACGTTTGCCGCATTGTACCTAGGCCAATGGCATTTGTCCTCTTTAGAACTTACCAATCAAGCCTTGATCGCGTGTTTCACCCGCCATTTCTAGTTTCGCAAGATACTCTTTCCACAGCTTATCTTGCTGCGTGGCAAGCTCGAAAAGCCATTGCCATGTATATAATCCGCTGTCATGGCCATCGTCAAAGCAGATCTTTACGGCGTAGTTTCCTGCGGGTTGGATACTCTCAATCCCAACAAACTTTTTACCCGTTTGTAGGATGCTATTGCCAATGCCATGACCTCTCACTTCCGCTGACGGTGAGTAAACCCGCAGGTACTCGGCAGTGAGTTCGTAGCTTTTACTATCGTAGATGAGCTCAAGAGTTCGTGATTTTTTGTGCAGTTTGATATCGCTAGGGATGGGGGCGCTCATTGTTGGCTCCTAGAAAAAAGGGAGTATAGACATACTCCCTTTTCATACCACGTTAAAGAATGTAGTGGCTGAGATCTTCGTCTTGACTGAGCTCGTTCAGCTGAGTGTTAACGAAGGCTTCGTCAATTGTGATCATCTCTTCGCTTTGGTCAGAAGCCGTGAAGGAGAGGTCCTCTAGCAGGCGCTCCATCATGGTATGTAAGCGTCGAGCACCAATGTTTTCGGTTTTTTCGTTAACCTGAAACGCCAGTTGAGCGATGCGAGCGATACCCTCTTCCGTGAACTCTATATTCACCCCTTCCGTTTTCATAAGGGCGATATATTGAGCCGTCAGCGCCGCCTTAGGCTCTGTCAAAATGCGACGGAAATCTTCTGGTGTTAAAGCGTTAAGCTCTACGCGAATAGGCAAGCGACCTTGTAGCTCAGGAATCAGGTCTGAAGGGCGTGCCAAGTGAAAAGCCCCAGATGCAATAAACAGGATATGGTCGGTTTTTACCATGCCATATTTTGTTGTCACTGTGCATCCTTCGATAAGCGGCAGCAGGTCACGTTGAACCCCTTCACGAGAAACATCGGCACCGCCAGCTTCGGCACGTTTGCACACTTTATCGATCTCATCCAAGAAAACGATACCGTTCTGTTCAACCAGTTCGACAGCACGTTGCTTGATATCATCTTCTTTAACTAAACGTTGCGCTTCTTCTTCAATCAATAGTTTAAAGGCTTCTTTAACTTTTAAACGACGGCTTTGTTTTGCACCGCTGCCTAAATTAGAGAACATACTTTGTAGCTGGCTAGTCATCTCCTCCATACCTGGAGGTGTCATAATTTCCACACCGACTTTTGGCTGCGCTATTTCAATGTCGATCTCTTTGTCGTCAAGTTGGCCTTCGCGCAATTTCTTACGGAAGATTTGACGCGTGGCGCTTTCCGACTTGCTTTCAGCAGGGGCCTCATCAAAGTTGTTGGGTCGCGCTTGAGGCAGCAACGCATCCAAAATACGTTCCTCTGCTGCATCTTCTGCACGGAAGCGAACTTTTTCGGTTTCTTGCTCGCGAATCATTTTTACGGCTAGATCAACCAAATCACGAATGATGGTTTCAACATCACGCCCAACATAACCCACTTCGGTAAACTTCGTTGCTTCAACTTTGATAAAGGGCGCATTGGCCAACTTGGCAAGACGGCGAGCTATTTCGGTTTTACCTACGCCTGTTGGGCCAATCATCAATATATTTTTAGGTGTGACTTCCATGCGCAGATCATCAGATAGCTGCATGCGGCGCCAGCGGTTTCGTAGTGCAATAGCTACCGAGCGTTTAGCATTTTGTTGGCCAACGATATGTCTGTCCAGTTCATGGACAATTTCACGAGGTGTCATGTTCGACATCAGTACAAACTCCTGAATAAGGCTCAGACTTTAGCTGGCAATGTTTCTATAGTGAGGCTGTGGTTGGTGAACACACAGATATCTGCGGCAATGTTAAGGCTTTTTTCAACAATCGCTTTCGCATCAAGATCAGTGTTAGCAACCAAAGCTTTTGCAGCCGCCAGCGCATAGTTTCCGCCTGAGCCGATGGCGATAACCCCATCTTCGGGCTCAATTACATCGCCAGTGCCTGACAATAGGTAGGTTTTCTCTTCATTGGCAACGAGCATTAGTGCTTCAAGACGACGCAAAACTCGATCGCTGCGCCATTCGCGTGCGAGATGGATTACCGCATTGACGATATTGCCTTGATGCTTGTCGAGTTGTTGTTCAAAAAGATCGCGTAATGTAATCGCATCGGCGGTGCTGCCTGCAAAGCCTGTAATTACTTTGTGTTTGTGCAGCATATTCACTTTGCGTGCACTGCCTTTCATTACGGTGTTGCCGAGAGAGACTTGCCCATCGCCGCCAACGACGACTTGGTTGCCACGGCGAACTGAAACGATTGTTGTCATGGAGACTAGACCTTATTACGGTTCAAATATCTCCAAGATATGGGATGCGACTCTATAAATTTCAAGGGGGGCGAGGAAAAACCTCGTTAATTCATTCGAATTTCCATGGCGCTTATTTTCAGTTTCGCCAATTTGTCTTGCGCTTGATTCATTGCTGAGCGGTTATCAAAGGGGCCTAAGCGAACTCGATACCAAGTGCCGTTAGTACCTTCAGATTTGTCGGTTTTAACGTTGGTTAAGCCGGATAAAATTAACTGAGCACGCATTTTCTCAGCATCAGCTTCATTGCGAAATGAGCCGGCTTGGAGTAGGTAGTTCTTATCTAACTTCGCATCGCGAGGTGTTGATTTATAAGCTGCAACTAAATCTGGGTTAACTTCGCTTTTAGGAAGCAACTCATAAAACTCATATTTTTTAGGTTGTTTGGCGGCTATTTCATCCGGTTTAACACTGGTTGCAATGGAAGCCACAACTGGGACGACCTCTACCGGCTTGACGGTGGCTACAGGATTCTCAGACTTAGGTACCTCTTGAACAACCGGTTGAGGCTTGGGCTTAATGACTGGAACAGGCGCTGTTTTTCTTGGCTCTTCCGCTTTGGGCTCAGGTTTAGTGGCTATAGGGGTACTGACAGTCGTTTGTGTATCGGGCGATACCTGAAGCAACTGGTTGAGTAAATAGACTAGACCCACTACCGCAGCTAAACTGAGAATCGCACGACCCCACGGTTTAGTCTCTTTTGGCGGAGGGGCTGCTTTCGCGCGAGGCTTTGCCGCAGGTCGACTTGGACTTGCCGATGAGCCATTTCGAGTGCGTTGTACAAAGTCCTTGCGCGAAGCCATGAGTTATCGTCCTGTTTACATCTGCTCTGGTGAGCTAACACCGAGTAGCGTAAGACCGTTGTTGATGACTTGGCGGGTAGCCTCACTCAGGGTAACGCGTGCGTTTCTGAGGTCTGACGCTTCGATAAGCATTTTATTTGCATTGTAGAACGCATGGAAGTCGTTGGCTAAGTCGCGCAGATAGTTCGCAAGTAAGTGCGGCTCGTAGTTAACCGCTGCATTGGTCAGTACCTCTGGATATTTGGATAGGCGCGTAATCAGGTCGCGCTCATAATCCGTATCCAGTTGCCCTAAATTCGCCAAGCCAGCAGCGCAATCCCAATCCCAGCCCTGTTCAGCCAGTTTGCGTTGTACTGAGCAAACGCGAGCATGCGCATACTGAATGTAATATACCGGGTTATCTTTTGATTCGCTTTTCGCAAGGTCTAAATCAAAATCCATATGTTGATCGGCTTTGCGAGTAACATAGAAGAATCGGCAGGCATCATTGCCTACTTCTTCGCGTAGTTCGCGTAGGGTAACGAATGATCCAGAACGAGTGGACATCTGCACCCTTTCAGTACCGCGGTAAAGAATCGCAAACTGCACTAACCGGACGAGCATCCGCTCAGGGTCAAAGCCAAGGGCCTCACAAGCGGCTTTCATGCGTGCAATATAGCCGTGATGATCCGAGCCCCAGATGTAGAGCACTTTATCGAAACCGCGTTCAAACTTGTTTTTGAGGTAAGCGATATCGGAAGCGAAATAAGTTGTTTGGCCATTTGCACGTTTAACAACGCGGTCTTTGTCATCACCAAATGAAGTCGAGCGGAACCAGATGTTACCCTCTTGCTCATACAGGAAACCGTTTTCTTGAAGCGTGTTAAGCGCGCTTTCAACATCGCCTTCGGTGCTTAAGCCTCGCTCTGAGAACCATTCCTGATAGGTAACACCAAAATCTGATAAGTCATCTTTGATATCAGAGAGAATGGAGTCGAGCGCAGCATTGAAGAATACATCGTAGCTAGTGTCGCCTAGCAGGGTTTTCGCTTTTTCGATGATAGAGTCAATATGAATCTCTTTATCACCACCCGCAGGTTCGTCTGCTGGAATGCCAGCCATCACTGTAGCAATGCTATGTTGATATGCATTGCTATCTGCATTGAAAATAACGGCGGCGATATCATGGATATAATCGCCTTTATAACCATTGCTCGGGAAGGTGACCGCTTCGCCGCATTTTTCTAAATATCGAAGCCAAACGCTGACGGCCAAAATGTTCATTTGGCGACCCGCATCGTTGACGTAGTATTCGCGTGCGACAGGCACTCCCGCGGCTTCTAATAAATCTGCAACAGATGCTCCGTATGCAGCCCCGCGTCCATGACCCACATGTAAAGGTCCGGTCGGGTTAGCAGAAACGAACTCAACTTGTGTGCGGTCTGTGCTTTGCGCTAAACCACGACCGAAGTCTGCTTTTTGCTTAATAATCTGTTCAATAACCGCAGCGGTTGATGCTTGAGTCACAAAAAAGTTGATAAAGCCTGGACCTGCGATTTCAGTCTTTTCTAGCGATGCTGATGCAGGGAGTGCATCGCAAATTAACTGTGCGAGTTCGCGTGGATTACGTCGAGCCGGTTTAGCTAATGTCAGAGCAATATTGGAGGCGAAATCACCATGGGATTTGTCGCGGCTGTTTTCAACCATGATGTTTGGTTGTGTGTCGAGAACAAGGGTGTTGTTGTCGCTCAGCGCTTGGACGGCGGCACTGATTAGGTCTGCAATATGCTGTTTCATTGACGTGTTAATACCGGTTCAGAAAAATACTCGATTGAAGAACCGGCTATTATCCTCTGTTGGCGAGGGGATGTTAACCCCCTAGCCCACAAAGATAGACAGTTTTTGTTTATATTGTAAATTTACGGACGAGCTCTTGTTGCTTCTGTGCAATTTTGAGTAGGGTAGAGCTGCTGTGCGCAGCCGCGTCAGCACCTTCGGTTGTTTCGGTCGCAGCGTTATTTATGTTGACGAGGGTGCGGCTAACCTCTTGAACTGCCGTGCTCTGTTGAGAAGCAGCTTCTGCGATGTGGGTGTTCATGTCGCGTATCGTTTCAATAGCGGCTTGTATGGCTTGCAGTGCCTCGCTGGAGGAGCTCGCGTGCTCAACACATTCAGTAGCTTGGTCGTGGCTATCGCGCATGCTGCTTGCCACGCTGCGAATACGCATCTGCATACTACCGACCATCGACTGAATTTCCTCTGTCGAGTTTTGCGTACGGCTAGCAAGTTGGCGCACTTCGTCAGCGACCACGGCAAATCCGCGACCATGATCTCCCGCGCGTGCGGCTTCAATAGCGGCATTCAGTGCTAGCAGGTTGGTTTGCTCTGCAATGGTATTAATGGTGACTAGAATCGAGTCAATTTTTTTGCTGTCTTGTTCCAGTTCAGTTGAAGCACCCACGGCAGATTGCAGCACAGAGGCTTGTGACATAATGCTCGAGCGTGTCATGGAGACTTTCTGATCGGCATCGCGACTGAGTGCTTCACAGTTTTGTACGGCTGTTAGCGTCGAGTCAGAGTGCGTGGAGACATCAGAAACCGTATGTTCCATTTCCGTTGCAGCGGCAGACGTTTGTTCAAGTTGGCGGCTTTGTTCTGCCATAGCGGCCGTGGTTTTATTACTGATTTTAGCGTTATCGGCGGCTACTTGTGACAATTGTTTAGTGTTTGTAACTACCTGTTCGATGATCAGTTGTAGGCCGGATACTACAGTGTTAAGGCTTTTTGCTAATTCGCCAAACTCATCTTTGCGTGTGTCTTCAAAGCTAACCGTCATGTTGCCTTGGCCAACAAGAGTGAGTTTTTGCAATATTTGAGTTAACGGTTTACGAATAGTTTGGGTTAGCAGGTAGCCAATGGTTGCGGCAATAATAAGACCGATGGTGCTTAAAGCATAAATGAGAGTTTGGCTGGCCTTGATAGCCGTTGTTGCGTTAGTGCGAGCTTTGTTGGTCTGGTCGAACGCAATATTGAGTACGGTTTGCAGCGCTTCTTCGGTTTTGGCGATATAGTTTTCAGCTTCATCCAGTGTTTTTTGCAGTGTGACCTTGTTGGCGTCTTGCTTAATCAGGGCGCCGAGTAGACCTGTGTCCGCATTCATTGATGCACGCAATCCGTCAATAATACCCAAAATGCGTTGTGCGTTTTGATCTTCCTTTTTGAAGTTTGCGTAATCAGTCAGAAGTTGCTTCTCTTGAGCACTAAACTCCTCTTTCAATTTATCGATTAGTTTGGTTTTCTCATAAATGCGAATCGATAGTTTGATGCGGTTAACCGTTTTCATCAAATTTCGCATAGCGCTGATCGCTTCAGCACTGTTGTCTTTGGTTAGGTAACGCTGTCCCCAATTCGACATGGAATCAATTTGTGCTTGGAAAAGTTGTGCAGAGCTATTGGCTTCTTCTGCAGCAAGCAGCTTTTCTGCGTGTAATATTTTCAGTCTTGCTGCTGAGTCAACGTACTGTTTCGCTGCCTCTTCAGATGTGATTAAGGCGTTGAAAAGTTCGCTGCCATCTTGCTGCTCTGATTTGAGCTTATTGAGGGATTCGGTGAAGTGTGCGTAAGAAGCCTCAAAGGCGTCCAGATGAATTTGAAACTTCGAGGCTGGGCTGCTGAGAAATTTCAATAAAGACTGGTTGGCCTGATTAAGTGCAACAATTTGATCGTAACTACCCTGCAACTGGGGTACGGACTTATCCGAAACAAGATGGAGTTGTTTGTTGATCTCATTCGTGCCGATGATGCCACCAATGCCGACCATAAAGATGGTAAGTGCTAGAATGCCAAAGCCAAGAATCAGTTTTTTGGATATTTTCATCTGTGTTTTTCTTCTTTTGTCAGATCAAAGAACTACTTCGAAAGTATTGTATCGACCTAGGTACTTAATACATTAGCTAATTTTATATCAATATAAATCATAAGGATCCACATCCACTGTCCATCGAATTCGATTGCTTAAAGGGTGTCTTTCCATGGCTAAGCATAGACTACGTAACAAGTTTTGCAGTATCGGACGACTCTTAGATGAAAATAAAAGTTGAGCGCGAAACACGCCTGCGCGTTTTTCCATCGGGGCTGGGAATGGCCCTGTTCCTTGTACACCTGATTGATACGTGTCGTTGAATTCATTGATCGATTGTAAAAAAGCCTCTGCTCTACCGGGGTGGGGTGCTTCGGCACGTATAATCGCTAAGTGAGCGAAAGGCGCGAGATTGAATTGTTTGCGAAGCTTGATCTCCTCATTGGCGAAGGCTTCATAACCTTTCGTTGCAAGTTGAACAAGTAGCGGGTGATCCGAATGGTGAGTTTGCAGTACAACATGCCCTGGGTGGTTGGCACGACCTGCGCGCCCAGCCACTTGGATAATCATCTGCGCCGTACGCTCCATGCCGCGAAAATCAGTACTAAATAAACCCGCATCGGCATCCAAAATGGCGACTAGGGTTACTTTGGGAAAATGGTGTCCCTTGGCTAGCATTTGTGTGCCCACTAATATGCAGGGTTTTCCTTGGGCGACATCTTCCATGATGCGCTGCATTGCGCCTTTTCGGGAGGTGCTGTCTCTATCTACACGTATAACGGGTATGGTTGGAAATAGCGCCGATAAGGTTTGTTCGGTGCGTTCGGTGCCCGATCCTACGGGCTTCAGCTCTAGGCTGCCGCAATGATCGCAACCTCTAGGAATAGGACGTTGGCTGTCACAGTGATGACAGTGTAGATGGGGAGGTTGTTGGTGTAATGTCATCCGTGCGTCGCAGCGACGACACTCGGCAATCCAACCGCAATCATGACAAAGTAGGCTAGGTGAAAAACCTCGGCGGTTGATGAATACCAGTACTTGGGTGCCCGCTTTAAGGTGTTGTTCTATCTGAGCTATGAGGGGTGTCGAAATACCGTTATTAAGTGGAAGTGATTTAATATCAAGTAGCTGAAACCGCGGTGAAGTGGCATTTCCAGCTCGTTGGCGAAGCTTAAGGTGTTGATAGCGTTCAGCATGGGCGTTTTGTAGCGATTCAAGTGAAGGTGTAGCTGTTGCAAGCACTAAGGGGATATTTTCAGCGTGTGCGCGAACCACCGCAAGGTCTCGAGCTGAATAGCGGAAGCCCTCCTGTTGCTTGAATGAGCTGTCGTGTTCTTCGTCAACAATGATGATGCCTGGCTCTTTCATAGGGGTGAAGATGGCCGAGCGAGTCCCGATGGTAATAGGCGCGAAGCCCTGTTTAGTATTCATCCAAGCATCAAAACGCTGCTTATCGGTCAGGTTTGAGTGGAGTACTTCTACGGGAACGCGAAATCGGTGGCGAAATCGTTGTACGGTTTGCGGGGTTAGGCCAATTTCAGGTACCAGGATGAGGGCCTGCTTACCCTGCTTGAGAACATGATGTATGGCTTGTAGGTATACCTCAGTTTTTCCCGACCCTGTAATGCCATCAAGTAGAAAAGACTGAAAGCTTTGCTGGGCATTAATTGCTGTTAAAGCGATATGCTGTTCGTTGTTGAGCGGTAGCTCCGCTTCCCTAAGGAGATGGTCAGCTTTAGGCAGAGTATGAAGGATTACACGCTGCTCAATGAGTTGTTTCTCAACGAGTGCATTAAGCTGCGCTAATTGCCCTCCCTCTGCTCGAATGGCTTCGTTGCTGATGCCTTGAGGGTGGCTGGCAATCAGGTCGAAAACAGCAAGTTGTTTATAGGCGTTGCTCCCAAGCTTTGCTTTATCGGCGTCTTTAGTAATATGCCAGAGATAGGTATGAGCTGCTTCACAAGGAGCGCCCTTACGTAAATAGACCGGTAATGATTGAAGTAGAGCGTCTCCCGCTGGATGTTGGTAGTAATCCGCTGCCCAGAGTGCAAGATCAAAGAGGTAGTTAGGCAGCAGCGCTTCGTTATCCAAAATGTCGATAGCTGCTTTTAATTTGCTTTGTGGAACATCCGTCTCGGTTGAGGTGGATACGATGAGACCGATCAGCTCTCTATTACCAAAAGGCACTTTGACTCTTGTCCCAGGCGATATTGAAGCACTATCGCTATAACTGTCCGGCGGTAGGTAATCAAAAAAACGTCTGAGAGGTGAGGGTATAGCGACATTGAGTACTAACATGGCCGTTTGGTATTTCTGTAAGCAGGGAGGGTAAGTGTAAAAGTTTTTTCAGTGAGATAATATCCTCGTTTTCGGTTGCGATAAGTGGGATCTCTCCGTATAATCCACGCCCTGTTCAAAACAGCTGTTATAAGATAGCTATTTTTAATCTTTGTACGGTGCTTGGCATAAAGAAATGATCAAGTGGCGGTGCAGAATCTAAAGTCTCGAGGTTATTATGAAAGCGGATATCCATCCGAAGTACGAAGCTGTTACCATCACTTGTTCTTGTGGTAACGAAATGAATACTTTCTCGACTATGTGCCAAAGCATGCACGTGGACGTTTGCAGCCAGTGCCACCCTTTCTACACTGGTAAGCAAAAAGAAGCTACATCTGGTGGTCGTATTGATCGCTTCAACAAGCGTTTTGGTGCGGTTTCTGCCAAAAAAGCTTAATGATTTCTGTTTCTTCCAAAAAGGCACTCACTATGAGTGCCTTTTTTGTATTTATTTTTTATTCCTTTGTTTTTTCTTATCCGGTTTTCTCTGCAAGCCTGCAGGAAGATTGCCCATCATTTCATTCGCAGCAACGAGTAAGCATCGCCTTTGTTATTGATGGTGATACGGTTCAGTTAACGGATAAGCGAAGAGTGCGCCTTGTCGGTATGAATACCCCCGAGTTGAAAGAAGGGAGTGCTCTATCTCGTCGTTTTGCTCAGCAGGCAAAAGAGGCTTTGCAGAACTGGATCGAACAGCGGCGCTCCCTTTATTTAAGCCAAGATCAGTCCTCCCGAGATCACTATGGTCGTCAGTTAAGCTATCTACATGATGGAAAAGGCAATGACGCGGGCGCTTTTCTTCTCAGTCAAGGTTTGGCTTATGCGGTGGCAATAGCACCGGATTTACAAAGGGTAGAATGTTACTTCTCTTTAGAAAAGCAAGCTAGAGCAGCGCGTCTCGGAATTTGGATGGAATCTCCTATCAAGGCGTTAGATAGAGAGAGGTTTTTTGAGGGAGGCTTTGGTGTTTATCGTGGCGAAGTTTCAGCTATTTTGAAGTTTAAACGCTCCTTTGCATTGGTCTTGAATGAGCGTTTAGTTGTGATGGTTAAGTTATCTGAGAGTGCTCCATACGCGCTTGGAGATAAGGTTGTTGTGAGGGGATGGTTGCGGCAGAAAAAATTTGTTTATAAAAAACAAAGCTATGGTTATCAAATGCTGCTAAATAGCACGCATAATATTGAAAAAATATAGAGAGTTTTGATGTCCGTCAATCGGCCTGAAAGCCTATTTAAACAGGACTCTAGGGTGGTTGTTCCAATATGTTCTTTTCTATATGATTGAACGTCCGTCTTTTGTTATAAAAATATTGGAAAAGCAAACATGTCTGAAGATCTGAAAAAAGCGGCACTTGATTACCACGAGTTTCCTCGTCCAGGTAAAATTAGTGTCGAGCTGACTACCTCAGCTGCAACTGCCCGTGATCTTGCTTTGGCTTACAGTCCTGGTGTTGCGGAGCCTGTCCGCGAAATTGCTAAGGATCCTGATAATGCCTATCGTTACACAGCCAAAGGGAATCTGGTGGCAGTGATCTCCAACGGTTCTGCAATTCTGGGTCTGGGTGACTTAGGTCCATTGGCTTCTAAGCCAGTAATGGAAGGTAAAGCACTGCTGTTCAAGAAGTTTGCTGGTATTGATTCTATTGATATCGAAGTTGACGCTGAAAGCCCACAAGCTTTCATTGATACAGTAGCACGCATCGCTGAAACGTTTGGTGGTATTAACCTTGAAGATATCAAGGCACCAGAGTGTTTTGAGATTGAGCGTGCCTTGATTGAACGTTGCAATATCCCAGTTTTCCATGATGATCAGCACGGTACAGCTATTGTAACGGCTGCCGGTATGATTAACGCATTGGAAATCGCGGGCAAAAAACTTGAAGACGCTACTATCGTTACCCTAGGAGCAGGTGCTGCAGCTTCCGCATGTATGAAGTTGTTGCTAAATATGGGTGCCAAAGTCGAGAATATTTATATGCTTGACCGTAAGGGTGTGATCCACTCTGGCCGCGAAGACCTGACTGCCGAGAAAGCAATTTTTGCAACTGAAACAGATAAGCGCACATTAGATGATGCGATCGAAGGGGCTGACGTATTTGTTGGTCTATCCGGTCCAAATCTGTTGTCTGCAGAACAACTGAAGAAAATGGCACCTACACCAGTGGTATTTGCGTGTGCGAACCCAGATCCAGAGATCCTTCCAGCTGTAGCGCATGCTGCACGTGATGATGTGATTATGGCTACAGGTCGTTCTGACTTCCCTAACCAGGTTAACAACGTATTGGGCTTCCCATTCATCTTCCGCGGTGCTTTAGATGTTCGTGCATCTGAGATTAACGAAGAGATGAAGGCTGCGGCTGTCCGCGCTTTAGCTGATTTGGCTAAAGAGCCTGTACCGCAAGCTGTTCTGGATGCTTATGGTTTAGAGTCTTTATCTTTTGGTCGTGAATATATTATTCCAAAACCAACTGATGAGCGTTTGTTTGGTGCATTATCAATGGCTGTTGCACAGGCGGCTATTGATACGGGCGTGGCTCGCTTGCCGTTGCCTGCGCACTATCCACTCACGACGTTGGCTGATTTGAAATAATTCACTGATTCGGTGGTACAAAAAAACCCAGCTTAAGCTGGGTTTTTTATTGGATTCATATTGATTAGAAAATCTCTTCAGTAGACTTTCTGCGCTCGCCATTATTGGTTTCAATGATGCTCGCTTTAGGGAGTTCATCTGCTTTAAAGTATTCGAAAATGGCATCGCTTTGACTAGGGCTAGCTAGGGCGCCGCTAGTAGGGTCTATGCGTAACTGTACAATGCCTTCTGGCTGCGGGATGGGCGATTCAGGCATATCTTGAAGCGCAACTTTCATAAAGTCTATCCAGATCGGCAGAGAGGCAGTTCCCCCGAATTCAGATCTTCCTAACGATGTAGGCTGATCAAATCCAACCCAAGACGTCACGACGAGTTTGTTGTTATAGCCTGTAAACCAAGCGTCTTTTTGGTCATTGGTTGTGCCCGTTTTTCCGGCTAAGTCGTTGCGCTTCAATACCTGTGCACGGGTTCCTGTGCCACGTCTAATAACATCTTGCAGCATGCTATATAAAAGGAAGTTAGTTCGAACATCCATGATGCGTTCTGCCGGGTAAGAGGTATCGGTGGTTTCACAGTCTTCGCAGACACTAGGAGCTGTGGTAACAAAAATGGTATCGCCAGCTTGGTTATTAATATGGTCAATGAAATGGGGCTTAATTTTGAAGCCACCGTTGGCGAAAGCCGCATAGCCAGTAACCAGTTCTAATGGAGTGACGTCAGCACTTCCGAGTGCAAGCGATAGATTGTTGGGAAGCTTGTCGGCATTGAATCCAAACTTTTCTAAATATTGGATACCGTTGCTAATACCGAGTGAGCGCAGCACGCGGATAGATATTAGGTTACGAGACTGGTACAAGCCCACCCTTAACCGAGTAGGTCCTGAAAAGTCTTTATTCGAGTTTTCGGGGCGCCAGTTGCCATCTAAGCCAGCATCAGTTAAGACGATAGGGGCATCATTCACAATGGTTGCAGGGTTAAAGCCGTTTTCCATCGCGCCAGCATAGATAAAAGGTTTGAAGTTCGATCCCGGCTGTCTGTGGGCTTGAGTGGCGCGGTTAAATTTATTGTGAGCAAAGCTAAAGCCACCAACGAGAGAACGTATGGCGCCGGTTTGAGGGGTCATTGCGACTAACGCGCCCTGAACGCTAGGTATCTGCCAAAGCTCCCAGTACTTGCCGTTATTGAAGGTGCGAATTTGATCACCTATTTTGACGATATCAGACGCTTTTTTGGGCATAGGGCCTGAGTAGTTGACGGACTTGAAACTCTTTGCCCATTTGATCCCATCCCAAGGGAGGGTAATGCGCTCGCCGTTTTTTAAGATGGCATTGATGCTGTCTGTTGTAAGACTGGTGACGATGGCGGGTTCAACCTTTGCGAAATCGGTGTCGTTTTTCAGGAACGCAGCTATTTGTTCAAAGGAGAGGCCTGTAATGTCGTGGCTTTTTTCAGGTCCTTCATAACCGTGGCGCTTTACATAATCCATGAGGCCGTCGCGAACGGCGTCGTTAGCGGCTGCTTGGAGCTTGCTATCAATGGTGGTATAGACGGTGAAACCATCGGTATATAGATCTTCGCCATATTTCGCATAAAGTTCGCTGCGCACCATCTCTGCAATATAAGGTGCATAGAGCTCTATTTCGGTGGTGTGGTACTTTGCTGTAACCGGTGCAGAAACTGCTTGGTCGTATTCGGCTTTGTTGATAAATGATAGCTCAAGCATTCGGCCAAGGATCCAGTCGCGTCGTTCAATGGCTCTATCGGGGTTGGTTAAAGGATTGTAGGCAGATGGTGCTTTAGGGAGGCCTGCTATCATGGCGAGTTGAGCTAGGTCTAGTTCTTCGATGTTTTTGCCATAGTAGACGTTGGCTGCCGCTTGAATACCGTAAGAGCGATGACCAAGATAAATTTTGTTTACATAGAGGCTCATTATCTCTTCTTTGGAGAGAAGCTGTTCAATTTTTAGCGCGAGGAAAATTTCACTGAATTTACGCTCAAATGTCTTATCACGGCTCAAGAAAAAGTTTTTGGCGACTTGCATTGTGATAGTTGAGCCGCCGCTCTGGATCTTGCCTGTTGTGCCGAGTTGGAAGGCGGCCCTGAATAACCCTTTAATATCTATGCCGTGATGTTCAAAGAAACGACTATCCTCAGCAGACTGTAAGGCTTGAATAAACCGCACGGGGATCTGTTCATATTGAACCGGCGTTCGCTTTTTCTCACCAAACTCAGCGATCAGTTTTCCATCTGCAGATAAGACAGTTAGGGGTGTTTGGAACTTAATATCCCGGAGTGTTTCCACATCTGGAAGATTGGGCGCAAAGTGCTGATAAAGACCGTAAGCTGCAATCGCTCCAGCGAAAGCACCAAAAAGGGAAAGGTATAAAAAGGTACGAAAAAGAAGTTTCAGAAGGTGCATGCTTACTCTATATCAGTATTTAGTCAAGTATTGTAATTATATAGAGGGTAATATACGCCCACTAGATGAATTAGAGTTTAATTTTTCCTATTTTATAGCTAAAGTCTGTATAAGAGGGTAAATCTATATCTTAAAAGGATGCCGACGTGTTTAGTTTACTTGGAAAAAAAGCGGCAAGTTGGGTCGGAGTGGACATTGGCTCATCTGCTGTAAAATTAGTCGCGCTTTCTAGGCATGGAAGTCAGATAGGGTTGGACGCTTATGCGATAGTCTCCTTACCTCCGACGGCAGTCGTTGATGGAGCTATTCAAGAGATTCAATCTGTTGCTGAAGCGATAGGACGTGGTGCTAAAATTTGTGCAATGAAGCAAGCATCGGCGATAGCAGCGGTTCCCTCTTCTGCGGTTATTATTAAAAAGATGGAACTGAGCAAGGCGTTTACCGAGCTAGAATTGGAAGATCAGGTTAAAGTCGAAGCAGATCAGTTTATTCCTTACCCTCTAGATGAAGTGGCGATGGACTTTGAAGTGGTTGGTGTATCGCCTTCGCATCCAGACCTGAATGAAATTCTTTTAGTCGCCTGTCGTCGTGAGGATGTGGATCAGCGAGAAGACGCAATCAACGCCGGTGGGTTGAAGTGTCGCATAGTCGATGTCGATACCTATGCGATGGAGCGTGTGTTCCCGACTTTAGTGGGTGAAACCGTTGCTAAGGGTGAAATGGTTGCGATTGTAGATATTGGTGCTGCAACCCTGACCTTGAACGTTATTCGAGATAATAAAATTATCTATAACCGTGAGCAGTCATTTGGCGGTAATGATCTAACCACCAATATTCATCATCAGTACGGTATGGCTGTAGATGAAGTTGAGCAGGCACTGCGTTTGGGTGAGATGAGTGAAGAAATTGTTGAGTCAACCGTGAAGCCTTTTCGTTTTACTGTTTCTCAGCAAGTTTCCCGGGCGCTGCAATTCTTTTATTCTTCTGGTGTTCAGCATCAGCTAAGTAAAATATTTATCTGTGGCGGGACAGCTTCAATAGAGGGTAGTGTTGATATCCTAAGCGAAGAGATTGGCGTTCCTGTCATGTTGGCTAATCCATTTAGCCAGATGGATGTTGCGGCGAAAGTGAATAAGGATCGCTTGTTGAAAGATGCTCCTGCTTTGATCAAAGCATGTGGATTAGCGCTTAGGTCGTTTGACCAATAGGGAATAATAATGGCAAAAATTAACTTACGACCTTGGCGAGAAGAGCGAGCAGCAGCGCGTCAAAAGGACTTTGTTACCAATATATTGGCAACAGCTATCGGTGCAGCCTTTCTCGTTTTTGCAGTAGGTTACTATTATGACATCCAGATGGATCGTCAAAAGGTACGTAACGATTATCTTCAAGGACAAATTTCTGAGTTAGATATTAAGCTTAAAGAGATCGAAGAGCTTAAAAGACAAAGAGAGCGACTGTTAGAGAGGCTCAATGCTATTCAGGAATTGCAGGGTAATCGGCCGATTATTGTGCGTAACTTTGATGAGCTTGTGCGTGTATTGCCCGACGGTCTGTTTTATTCGCTGCTAGAGCGCAAAGAAGACGGTTTTGATACCAACAAACAAGCAGATGCGCGTCAGGATTCTATTAAAATTCATGGGTTAGCCCTGCAGAACAAGGATGTGTCTGAGCTAATGAGAAATATGAATAAATCCATTTGGTTTGGTGAGCCGACACTGTCTAAAGTCAGTGATTTCCAAGCTAAAACAAGTCCAGAGGATCCAAAAACACCGAAGGCTCCCGCTCAAGATTTGAAAGAGTTTGACTTGGCTGTGGTTCTAACCAAACCTAAAGCGGAGGATGCAAAATGAGCGGATCATCATTTAAAAATGCATTCCAAGGTTTTGACCCCAATAATTTAGACCTCAATACTGCCGGAAACTGGCCGATTGGTATTAAGGTTATTGTTTATCTCCTGATCTTCTGCGGTGTTTTTTATGGAGGTGTTCACCTCTATGTCAGTGAAAAACATGATCTGCTCGGCAAAGAGGTGCAGAAAGAGGAGCAATCCAAGCAGGAATACACAGTAAAATCTTTTCAGGTAGCGAACCTCGCTGCACTCCGTAAACAGATGGAGGATGTGGAAGGTAAGTTTTCTGAGCTGTTAAGACAGCTGCCAACAGAAAAGGAAGTGCCTGGCTTACTTGAAGATATTACGGACATAGGTCGAGCGGCTGGTTTGCAGATCAAAGTGATCGCGTTGGATCAAGAACGAAAAGCAAAGTTTTATATAGAGCTCCCTATTAATATCGAGGTAAAAGGGACCTACCATCAGATGGGGCAGTTTGTAAGCGGTGTAGCTGCAATTAAGCGTATCGTTACATTGCATGATTACAACATCAAGCCAACTCAGGATGGAATGCTGGAGATGGTGATAAATGCGAAGACTTACCGTTATGATGATTCTGAGTAGTCTTAAAATGCAGCGTTTAAAGGTCGTGATAGCCGGTGTTCTAATTGCGGGTCTTTCGGGTTGCGTATGGGTCGAAGATAATGACGATTTAGTGCGATTTGTAGCGGATGTTCGTGCTAAACCAAAAGGTAAAATAGAACCGTTACCTACCTTTAAACCTTACGAGAGCTTTGTTTACCAAGGCGCAAGCCTCCGAGACCCGTTTGTTCCTTTGGTGAAGGTGGAGTCAGAGACTAACAACCTTGCCGTGGATGATTCAAACGGTTTGCAGCCTGATCAAGAGCGGCCACGTAGTTATTTAGAGCAATTTTCGGTTGATGACCTTAAAATGGTGGGCACAATTGGAAAAGCCGAAGATAGTTTTTTCTGGGCGCTGGTACAGGACCCCAATGGCGAAATTCATCGTGTCGCTGTCGATGACTACATTGGTTTGGACTACGGTCGTGTAGCCTCAGTACAAGATCAATTACTTGAAATACAAGAAATTATTTCTAACGGACGTGGTGGATGGATGCAGCGTCCAAGAAGTATCAAGCTAGTCGAGCAGGAATAATCGAAGGATAGAAACATGAATAACAACATAATGAGTCAACATCCCAAGCATAAAGGGATAATCAGAAAGCTTGCACATGCAGCGTTTCTGTTTCTGTTGTTCGGCCTGCTATCACAACAGGCAATGGCGCAAGAGGTACTTCTACAAAAGAGTTCCTTCGTCAAGTTGCCAGGTAATCAGCTTGAAGTGCGCTTAGATTTTGATTCTGCCCCACCGATCCCCAAAGCTTACACCATCGATTCCCCGCCTAGACTCGTACTCGACTTTTGGGGTGTGAGTAATGATATGCCTTCTAAAAGTATTGATGTACGTACGGGATCATTAGACTCACTCAGTTTCGCCCAAGGGAATGGCCGCCTTCGTGTTGTTGCTAACCTCTACAGTGTGTCGGATTATAAAACGACGACAGAAGGCAATAGTTTGTTTGTTGTCTTCGGTGAGAAGTCGCTATCTTCCGATAAAAAAGTCGCTTCCTTAGAAGCCAAAGATATGGCTAAAGAGCGCTCCGTTATGGAGGCCTACGACGATAAAACCCGTGTTCAAGGTATCGACTTTGAACGAGTTGACGGTGGAATAGGTCGCGTAGTAGTGACCCTGTCTGATGATAAAGCGGGGTTGGATGTTGAGGAGGAAGGCAATAATGTTGCCATTAAACTGTCGGGAGCCTCTTTATCAGAAGCCTTGCAGCAACGTGTGAACGTGCAGGACTTTGCAACACCGGTCATGTTTATTGATGCTATGCAGAATGGCAGGAATACTACCGTTTTAGTAAAGCCAGGGGCTGAGCCTTATGATTACATGGCTTATCAAACCGGTAACAAATTGGTATTGGATTTCAAGCCGTTAAGCCGCGCTGACAAAGAAGAAAAGAGTAAAAGTGATTTCCCTTACAGCGGTGAAAAGATTGACCTTAACTTCCAAAATGTTAGCGTACGTTCAGTGCTGCAGATTTTAGCCGAAGTCGCTCAGCTCAACTTGGTTGTTGATGATGCGGTAGAAGGCGAGATAACTCTGCGCTTAAAACACGTTCCTTGGGATCAAGCGTTAGATATAGTACTGAAAACGCGTGGTTTGGATAAACGTCATGTAGGGAATGTGTTGTTAGTTGCACCGGCTGAGCAAATTGCCGAGCGCGAAAGAATTGAATTGGAAAGCCAAAAGCAAGTTGAAGAGTTATCGCCACTAAAGACGGATTTTATTCAGGTCGACTTTCGAAAAGCCTCTGAGATGAGAGAGCGAATCTACGAAGCTAAGCTAGTTACAGATCGCGGTTTTATAGTAGCAGATGACCAAACCAATGTTTTGATGGTGCGTGAAACAGCATCGCAGCTTGAAGAAATTCGTCGTACGCTGCGTAAGTTTGATAGCGAAGTATCTCAAATAATGATTGAAGCACGTCTTGTTACGGCCAAGACTGAGTATTCACGAGAGCTAGGTGTCAAGTGGGGTTTTGGTCTGACAAGTGGTAATTTCTTGGCCGGCGGTGGCGGTGGCAGTTCATCTCCGTATTATGCTGAAGACTTTCCGGCGATAGGCGTAAATACACCATTGAACGTAGATTTAGGCTCGACTAATGCGACCTCATCGTTGCGACTAGGCTATGCAACTAGCAACTTTTTAATTTCCACTGAGTTGTCAGCTATGCAGAGTGAAGGTAAAGCGGAGATTGTATCGCAACCTAAGATAATAACGACTAATGGTAAAGCAGCGCGTATTCAGTCAGGTCAGGAGATCCCTTACCAAACGGTTGAAGATGGTGAAGTTAAAATCGAGTTTAAGGATGTTGTACTGAGCTTGGATGTTACGCCGCAAATTAATCCAGGTGATCGTATAGCATTGGATCTTAAAATTACCCAAGACTCTATTGGTGAGGTTTTGGATAATGGTGAGATCAGTATTAATAAAAACGAGCTGGAAACCTCTGTTGTCGTCAAAGATGGTGATACCATTGTACTCGGCGGTGTATACCGAAATGAAGTGGTAGATGCTGTTGCTAAAACCCCTCTGTTAGGTGACCTTCCTGTTATCGGTGGTTTGTTCCGTCGAACGGGTGTAGAGGATAATAAAGTAGAGCTGCTGATTTTCATTACACCTAAGCTGATAAGAGAATCGTTGTCTGCAAGGTAGTTGGAGTCGTGCAGGATTGAATATAATTCTAGTTGGCCCTATGGGAGCAGGTAAAAGCACCATAGGGCGTTTGCTTTCTCAGGAGTTGAGTCTGCGTTTCGTGGATGTTGATCGCGAAATTGAAGACCGCGCTGGTGCTAATATCCCTTGGATTTTTGATGTCGAGGGTGAGAAAGGCTTTCGTGATCGTGAATCAACCGTAGTTCAAGAGCTAACACTGAATGATGATCAGGTGTTGGCAACGGGCGGAGGTGCCGTTCAGCGTCCCGAAAATCGTGAGTATTTGCGTCGAGGTTTTGTTGTTTACTTGAAAACTTCGATTGAGCAGCAGTTGGAAAGAACCGCAAAAGATAAAAATCGTCCCCTGCTTCAGTCCGATAACCCAAGGGCAACCTTAGAAGCTTTAATGGAAATCCGTGATCCGTTATATATACAGACAGCTGATGTGGTAGTGAAAACGGATAAACGGCATCCGCGTGGTGTGGTGTTGGATATCATCAAGCAGATGGTTCGACAGGGTGTTATTGTTCAAGAATAGTTGTTAGGTCTGGAGTTTTATTTTGCAATCGTTACGTGTTGAGTTGGGTGATCGTTCCTACCCTATCCATATTGGCCACAATTTATTCACCGCTGAACTCATTAGACCTTTTGTAAAAGGTAATCAGGTGATGATTGTTACTAATGATGTTGTTGGCCCTCTATATCTAGAAAAGCTGCTCCCTATTTTTAGTGATCTCAAGGTGGATGTCACCGTTTTACCTGATGGGGAAGCCTTTAAAGACCTAGATCATCTAAATCTAATCTTTACTCAATTATTAAAAAAGAAGCACAACCGATCAACTACCCTAATTGCGCTAGGCGGTGGGGTTGTCGGTGATATGACCGGCTTTGCTGCGGCGAGTTATCAGCGAGGGGTCAACTTTATCCAGATTCCAACCACCTTGCTGTCGCAAGTTGATTCATCCGTTGGTGGTAAAACGGGGGTGAATCACGCTTTAGGTAAGAATATGATAGGTGCATTTTATCAGCCTCAGTTAGTCTTAGCTGATATTGATGTGTTTAGCACCTTGCCTGACCGAGAGTTGTCTGCAGGAATAGCAGAGGTGATCAAGTATGGCCTGATTTATGATCATGACTTCTTTTGTTGGTTGGAAAACAATATCGATAAAATGATGTCTAGGGATCCAGAGTCCTTAACTTATGCAGTCTATAGATCCTGTGAGATTAAGGCGGAAGTTGTCGCTCAAGATGAAAAAGAGAGCGGTATCCGAGCCTGGCTAAATTTAGGACATACATTTGGACATGCTATTGAAACGCATGAAGGCTATGGCAACTGGTTACATGGTGAAGCGGTTGCTGCGGGTACCATGATGGCTGCGAGCCTTTCTGAACGATTAGGCTGGCTCACGCAAGATGAGTTGAAGCGTGCGGAGTCACTCTTTATTCGGGCGAATTTGCCGATCACATCACCGAAAGGAATGTCGTCTGAGAGTTTTATGGAGCTTATGTCAGTCGACAAAAAGGTGATCGATGGAGTCTTGCGCTTAGTCTTGTTAGAGAAAATTGGCCGAGCGATAGTGACTTCTGACTATCCTAGATCTCTTTTGCTTGATGTTTTGAAACGTTACACGGATGAGTGAAGTCGGTAAATGAGTCAGAATTTTTACTTTGAACCCCCAAGTCGTCTACAGTTAGTCGATAAAATGGCGCACCTGTTGCGTTATTCGGATTTTCTGATTGTTATTACGGGTCCCAAAGGAGCTGGGAAAACATCCGTTGCCAAGAAACTAGTTCAAGAAACTAAAGCAAACGACATTCGACAAATAGCGATTACGCTCGAAGGTGAAACGGATGCGTTATTGTTAGCGCAGACCTGTGCGAAAGTTATTACCCATGATGATGCATCCATTAAAGACCCGTTAACGATTTTGCATGAGCAAAGCCGTATTCTGCAGGATGTAGGGCAGCACTTTTTTATTCTCATTGATAATGCGGAATGGCTGACTGATGAGGCTATAGAGCTTTTATCAGGTTTATTGATCTCTGGTATAGGGAAACCAAAGGTCGTTTTATCCGGACAAGAGTCACTGGTTAATCGCTTAGCGTCCCTAAGTATTCATGAGCTGCTGGAAGGTAAGTTGCATGTAGAGCATCTGCAGCCCTTTGATAGAGAAGAAGCGAAAGAGTTTTTAGATTTACGCTTTAGTGGCCAGCCTGAACTGGGTAAGCGTGAATTTGATGCGCTCTACGATACAGCTGCGGGTTTCCCTGGCCGATTGACCTCAGCAACCTCAGCGATGTATCGCTCTGGTCGGCTAGACAGTCGCCGTTCTCGTAAGTCGTTTGGTTTGCCATTGCCTCTACCGCATATGCTAGGCATTGGCTTCGTGCTTTTTGTAGTGGTCTTGATCTCTATTTGGCAAATCATGAAGGTTGATGAAACCTCTGATGAGCAGGTCGCGTCTGATTCACGCATTAGCCTACCGCTGGCAGTTGATGGCAGGGTATCTGTGCCGTTAGCTGTCGATATTAACGATAAAGTAAAAATTGAAAGTCAGATCACAGAGCTGAAAGATGAGCGAAGTGAGCTTTCGAAGCGACTGGCAGAGCAAGAGTCGATGATTAAGGAGCAGCTTGTTAAGCCGGGCTCCGCAGAAACAACGCAAACAGTGGAAAGCCCGTCGTTATCGTCTGAAAAGTCAGTCATCGCTGCCTTAGAACAGCCCCGTTTAGAGGCAGTTACCGAAGCGGTGAAAGAGCCTCAAGAGATGGTTGCGCCGGTTGAAGTCGTGGCAAAACCCGAGGTTAAAACGGAACAGCCCGAACCTATAAAGCCGCCTGTGCCTGAAAAGCCGGTACCCGTGGTAGCAAAAAAGGTAGTGGAGCCTAAAGTTGAGGTACCTGCCGCTACCGAGCAACCTACAGATTCTGTGTGGTTGAAAGAGAAGCAGCTATTGGCATGGCCTTCTAAAGGTTATACATTGCAGCTGTTAGGCGCTCGATCAGAGTCTAGTGTCGATCAATTTATGCGATCTCTGAAGCAGCCGGAAAAAGTTTATTATTTTCGCACTGTTTTTAAGGGCGCTCCGTGGCATGTATTGGTCTATGGGCAATATGCGAATAGAGCAGCAGCTGTTAGAGCCGTCGCAGCGCTCCCCGCTGAAATTAAGGATATGAAGCCTTGGCCTAGGAGTATTAAGGGTGTACAGGCAGATATACGGAAAAAATAAATAATTCTTTAGAAAAAACAAAAAAAAATTCTACAAAAACGGCATTTTATCGCTTTTTTTATGTGTTTAGATGCTGTTATTCTGTTTATAAATTGTCCCAAATGTTCTCAGCGTGTAGAATATCGATCCCTTTTTGCCTGCCATATTATCGTTCAGTCGAAAAGGTTAATATTTAAGCCTTTGTATTTAAAGAACTTTTAAGTGAGAATGACTTATGAGTACAGGTCTGTATCGCCCCGGTGAGTTTAAGGATAACTGTGGCTTTGGTCTGATGGCGCACCTTCAAGGTGAAGCTAGTCATGATCTTTTACAAAAAGCGATAGGTGCACTTGCCTGTATGACCCATCGTGGTGGTATTGCTGCCGATGGTAAAACAGGTGACGGTTGTGGTTTATTACTACAAAAACCCGATAGCTTTTTACGCACCATTGCAAAAGAAGAGCTAGATGTAACGCTAGAAGATCAGTATGCCGTTGGTATGGTGTTTATGTCCCAGGACAGTGCACGTGCTGATGCTGCTCGTCTAGCCGTTAATAAGGCGATTGAAGAGCAAGGTTTAATTGTTGCAGGCTGGCGTGTAGTGCCAACCGACGAATCTTGTCTGGGTCCTATCGCACGCGATACGTTGCCGAAAATTGAACAGGTATTCATTCAGGCATCCGGTAAAGATGAGCGTGCCTTTGGTATCAGCTTATTTGTTGCTCGTCGTAAAGCTGAAATTGCGATGTCTACTGACGCAGATTTTTACATCTGCAGTATGTCAGACAAGGTTATTTCCTATAAAGGTCTAACTATGCCTGTAGATCTGCCAGTCTTTTATAAAGACTTAGCAGATGAGCGTTTAGAAACAGCGGTATGTACTTACCATCAGCGTTTCTCTACCAATACAGCCCCTCGTTGGCCGTTAGCACAACCATTCCGTTTCCTTGCTCATAATGGTGAGATCAACACAGTTGATGGTAACCGTAACTGGGCACGTGCGCGTTCGCGTAAGTTTGCGACCGATCTATTACCGAATCTCGAAGACCTGCAGCCTATCGTCAACACGACGGGTTCAGACTCCTCTAGTATGGATAACATGCTAGAGTTCTTGATGGTAGGTGGTATCGATATCTATCGTGCAGTGCGTATGATTATCCCGCCTGCATGGCAAAACGTAGATACGATGGATGCAGAGTTACGAGCATTCTATGAGTATAACTCCATGCATATGGAGCCTTGGGATGGTCCAGCCGGCATGGTAATGACCGACGGTCGCTTCGCTGTCTGTATGCTTGACCGAAACGGTTTACGTCCATCACGTTGGGTCATGACAAAGCAAGGCTATATCTGCACGGCCTCGGAGATTGGTGTTTTTGACTACGAGCCAGAAGATATCGTAGGACAGGGTCGTGTTGGACCTGGTCAGATTTTAGCTATTGATACCCAAACAGGTGAGATTCTTCACACTGCCGATGTAGATGATCGTCTCAAAAAAGCTAAGCCTTATAAAAAATGGCTAAAAGAGAATGCGTTGCGCTTAGAGCAAACGATGAATTTCTCTGAAGAAGCTGAGTCTTTCCGTGATATGTCGCCGGAAGAGGTTAAAGCGAACATGAAAATGTTCCAGGTAACCTTTGAAGAGCGTGATCACGTGATTCGCCCATTAGGTGAGTCAGGTATGGAAGCGGTCGGTTCAATGGGTGATGATAAGCCGATGGCAGTTTTATCTAGCCGTATTCGTTCTCCATACGACTACTTCAGACAGCAATTCGCACAGGTAACAAACCCACCTATCGACCCACTGCGTGAAGCGATAGTGATGTCTTTAGAGACTTGTATTGGTGCTGAGCGTAACGTTTTTGAAGAAACGCCTGAACATGCGCGTCGAGTGATTTTAACCTCTCCGGTACTGTCAGCGTCTAAGTTCCGTCGCTTGCGTGATAACAATGAAAAGGGTTTTGAGGTTGCTAAAATTGACCTTAACTATGACCCTGAAACGTTAACACTCGAACAGGCAATAAAAGCGGTCGCTGATAAGGCTGAACAAGCTGTACGTAGCGGGAAGGTACTGATTCTGCTTACCGATGCAACGATAGAACCGGGTAAACTGCCGATTCATGCTGCATTTGCAACGGGCGCAGTACATCACCGTCTAGTGGATACAGGTTTACGTTGTGATGCGAACATCATTGTTGAAACCGGCACGGTACGCGATCCGCATCATTTTGCGGTATTGTTTGGCTTTGGTGCAACTGCTGTTTATCCGTTCTTGGTTTACCGAGTACTAAACGATCTGTGCGCTAATAGCGAGATTACGCTGCCGCCACTCGATAGTCATGAGAACTATCGTAAAGGTATCAAAAAAGGCTTGATGAAAATCCTGTCGAAGATGGGTATTTCAACAATCGCCTCTTACCGCGGAGCACAGCTTTTCGAAGCAATTGGTTTAAGCTCCGAAGTCGTTGGCCTTTGCTTTAAAGGCGTGGCTAGCCGCATTGAAGGTGCTCGTTTCGAAGATTTCCAATTTGAGCAGTCACTTCTGGCTAAAGAAGCTTGGACAGCGCGTAAGCCTATCCAGCAGGGTGGTTTGCTCAAGTATATGCATGATGGTGAATACCATGCATATAACCCGGATGTTGTGCGTACCATCCATGAAGCGGTAGAGAGCGGTGATCCTGCTAAATATCAGATCTATGCTGATTTAGTGAATAATCGTGGCGTAGCAACGTTGCGTGACCTACTGGCGTTGAAGAAAGATGTAAAAGCGATCCCGTTGGATCAAGTTGAGCCGATAGAAAGCATTTTGCAGCGTTTTGACTCTGCTGCTATGTCTCTGGGTGCACTTTCTCCCGAGGCGCATGAAGCGCTCGCCGTTGCCATGAACGAACTGGGCGGGCGCTCTAACTCGGGTGAAGGCGGTGAAGATCCTGCGCGTCATGGCACGATGAAACGCTCAAAAATCAAGCAGATCGCATCTGGCCGTTTCGGCGTCACGCCAGAATACCTGATGAGCGCAGACGTTATGCAGATCAAGGTCGCTCAGGGTGCTAAACCGGGCGAAGGTGGTCAGTTACCGGGTGGTAAAGTGAATGAGTTAATAGCTCGTTTACGTTACTCCGTACCGGGTGTGACTCTGATTTCTCCGCCGCCGCACCATGATATCTACTCAATTGAAGATTTGGCGCAGCTGATTTTTGACTTAAAGCAGATCAACCCAGAAGGTTTAGTCTCTGTTAAGTTAGTGTCTCGTCCGGGTGTAGGAACGATTGCGTGTGGTGTTGCGAAAGCCTATGCCGATCTGATTACTATCTCTGGTTACGACGGTGGTACAGCAGCATCGCCGTTGACCTCAATTCACTATGCCGGTTCTCCATGGGAATTGGGCTTGTCTGATGCACATCAGTCTCTACGTGGTAACCATCTACGTGGCAAGATTCGTTTGCAAACAGACGGTGGTTTGAAAACCGGTCTAGATGTTGTTAAAGCGGCAATGTTAGGTGCTGAAAGCTTTGGTTTTGGTACCATGCCAATGGTGGCTTTAGGCTGTAAATACCTGCGTATTTGCCACTTAAACAACTGTGCGACAGGTGTAGCGACACAAAACGAAAAACTGCGTGAGGATCACTTCCGCGGTACCGTTGAAATGGTTAAGAACTTCTTCCGCTTTGTCGCAGAAGAAACGCGTCAGTGGATGGCTCAGTTAGGTATTCGAACCATGGATGAGCTAGTAGGCCGTGTTGACCTATTAGAGCTGATGGAAGGTAATACACCGAAGCAGAAGAATTTGGATCTTAGTCCAATTATCAGCGATGGTGGTGTACCTGCCGAATACCCACAAACCTGTCAGCAGACGAAGAATGATCCATACGATTCAGGTGAACTGAATACGCGCATGCTTGAGATGTCTCTACAAAGCATTGAGCAAAAATCAGGGGGTGAATGGGAATTAACTATCACTAACTGTGACCGTTCAGTCGGAGCTCGTACGTCAGGTGCTATTGCTAAACGCCATGGTAACTTGGGTATGAGTGGTCAACCGCTGACCTATAATTTTAAAGGACATGCTGGTCAGTCATTTGGTGTTTGGAACGCCGGTGGCCAGAACCTGATTTTAGAAGGTGATGCTAACGACTATGTCGGTAAAGGAATGGCTGGCGGTAAAGTCGTCATTAAGCCGTTTGCTAAAGCAACCTTTAAGTCAAACAAAACCTCCATTATGGGTAATACCTGCCTATATGGCGCAACGGGTGGTAAGTTATTTGCTGCGGGTCGTGCTGGTGAGCGTTTTGCGGTTCGTAACTCAGGTTGTCATGCTGTTATCGAAGGTGCAGGCGATCACTGTTGTGAATATATGACAGGTGGTTTAGTTACCGTGTTAGGCCCAACTGGCTATAACTTCGGTGCCGGTATGACGGGTGGTTTTGCCTATGTCCTAGATATGGATAACCGATTTGTTGATCGCTACAACCATGAGTTAGTAGAGATCCATCGTATTCATATTGAGCACATGGAGATTTACAAGAACCATTTACGCTCTGTCATCATTGAGTTTACTAAAGAAACAGGCAGTGCTTGGGGTCAAGAGATCATCGATAACTATGATGATTACTTGGGTCGCTTCTGGTTAGTAAAACCAAAAGCTTCTGGTATCAATGATCTATTGAATAGTGTTCGTAAACGCCCTGAGTAACAGGTTTCGTAGCGATAAAAGTTTAACGTGCGCCTATTATAGGCGCCTCTGACGAGGTGGGGACCATGACTGAACGTCTTAACAACGATTTCCAGTTCCTCGACGTAACCCGACAAGGGCCAAAGAAGATAAAAGCAGCGGTTCGTAAAAAGCAATTTGCTGAAATTTACGAGCCATTTGGTGAAGAAGCTGTAACAGACCAAGCGCACCGTTGTTTGGATTGCGGTAACCCGTATTGTTCATGGAAATGCCCTGTGCATAACTATATTCCAGACTGGTTACAGCTTGTTTCTGAAGGCAATATTATTAAAGCCGCAGAACTCAGCCACCAGACCAATACATTACCGGAAGTTTGCGGCCGCGTTTGTCCACAAGACAGGCTTTGTGAAGGCTCATGTACTTTGAATGATGGCTTTGGTGCAGTCACCATCGGATCGGTAGAGAAGTATATTACTGATACGGCATTTGCTATGGGGTGGAAGCCCGATATGTCGAATGTCCCGCAAACGGATAAAAAAGTTGCCATTATCGGCGCAGGCCCAGCAGGTTTGGGTGCAGCAGATATTCTGGTTCGTAATGGTGTAAAACCCGTGGTCTTTGATCGTTATCCAGAGATTGGTGGTCTACTCACATTCGGTATCCCAGAATTCAAGCTAGAGAAAGATGTGATGGCGAACCGCCGTCGTGTTTTCGAAGGCATGGGCGTTGAGTTCCGTTTAAATACGGAAGTCGGTAAAGATGTCTCTATGCAGTCTTTAATCGATGAGTACGATGCTGTGTTTTTAGGTATGGGTACTTACACCTATATGAAAGGTGGCTTCCCAGGTGAAGACCTCGACGGCGTTTATGATGCGTTGCCATTCTTGATCTCCAATGTAAATCACTGCTTAGGTTTTGAAAAAGACCCTGCTGAATATATCAGCATGAAAGGCAAAAAAGTGGTTGTATTAGGGGGCGGTGACACAGCAATGGACTGTAACCGTACTTCTATTCGTCAAGAAGCGAAACGCGTGACGTGTGCGTACCGTCGTGACGAAGCCAACATGCCAGGTTCGAAACGTGAGGTAGAAAATGCACGTGAAGAGGGTGTTAAATTCCTTTTCAATCGTCAGCCGGTAGAAGTGGTAGGCGAGAACGGTAAAGTTGTCGGTGTAAAAGTGGTCACTACTCAGATGGGTGCGCCTGATGAGCGTGGTCGTCAACGCGCCGAAGTGGTTGAAGGGTCAGAAGAGATTCTAGAAGCTGATGCTGTACTCGTCGCCTTCGGTTTCCGCCCAAGCCCAGCGCCATGGTTTGCTGATTTTGGTATCGACTTGCATGAAGATGGTCGTGTCAAAGCAGCAGAAAAGCCTGCTCAGGGTCGTCATGCTTTCCAAACGAGCAATGACAAAATCTTTGCTGGTGGAGATATGGTTCGCGGTTCTGATCTTGTTGTGACTGCGATTGCAGAAGGTCGCAAAGCAGCAGAAGGGATTTTAGACTTTTTAGAAGTTTAATCGCTTAATCTGTTCGGTAAAAAGGCCGCTTGACGGCCTTTTTTATTGTGATTACTACTGAAGTCCTAAGCGTCTGCGCGTCCACCCAACTCAAGAAGTGTTGCATTTCCACCCACTGCAGTCGTATTAACTGTGATCGTTTTTTCGGTCACAAAGCGCCAAATGTAGTCTTGGGTCGTTAGGTTAGAATAGTGATCAAAGTCAGATTCTTCAATTAACTGTGCTAAGCAACCGCCGCGTTTTGACAATGATAAATTTAACTCACGAATCGAAGTGAGAGAGCCGCAAAACGCATAGGCGCTAAAGTCGATCTGGGATGCACATTCTTGCAGCGGCGCATCAGTGAGATGTACCAAGCTACTGGGAACGTCTGTATTGATGAGTGCTGAGTGCAGCTTATGCATATATTTTTGGTCCGCTTGCATAATGACGCAATTGCCTGTTGCTAGCGCGGTAAATACCTGAGCTGCAACTGCTTGCTCGTCAGCAGAGGCATCAGAGGCTATGCAGACCACTCCGCGACCTTGCCAGTGAAGACTATTGGCTTCACCCGTCGGACCCGGTAGTGTGATCTCTCCGAGCATTGAGGTATGAATTTGATCCAGTAGCCAATTAACCAGAGGATGATCAACTTCATGCGCAGCTTTACGCAGTGTGAGTAAACGTTTCTCTAATCCGAGAGCATTCCAGACTTCCCAATGTTGAAGTGCATCCTGAACAGCGATATCTAGTGTCATTTTATTCATCTTTATATCCTCCTCAGGCTTACGCCTGCCCCTGCTTAACTTCTCGGGTAAAGCGTTTCAAATAGTGTGGGCCGCCGGCTTTCGGACCTGTACCAGATAGACCCTGCCCTCCGAATGGCTGAACACCGACAACTGCACCCACTTGATCACGGTTGATATAGATGTTACCAACACGGGCGCGTGACGATATCAGGTTAGCGGTGGTTTCATTACGGGTGTGGATACCCAGTGTTAAACCAAAGCCGGTTGCATTGATGGTATCTATCACCTTCTCCAGATCGTTTGCCTTATAGCGAACCACATGGAGAACTGGGCCAAACTGTTCTTCTGTTAGTAGGTCGATACCTGAGATCTCAAACGCTGTTGGGGCAACAAATGTCCCGTTTTCTGAATGAGATGGCAGCGGTGTTTGAGCAATAAACTGGCCGACTTCACGCATACGACGAATATGATTATCCAGTCCCTGTTTGGCCGCTGCATCGATCACAGGGCCAATGTCAGTTTTATGCTGGGTTGGATCCCCCACAACACGCTCCATCATTGCACCGCGAAGCATTGGGATAATGCGATCTGCAATATCCTGTTGAACAAATAGGACACGTAGCGCGGAACAGCGTTGTCCAGCTGATGCAAAGGCCGAGCGAACCACATCACGAACGACCTGTTCGGGAAGTGAGGTCGAGTCAATGATCATTGCATTTTGGCCGCCTGTTTCAGCAATAAAAGGAACAGGTTCACGGTCGCGACTAGCGAGAGCTTGGTTAATAAGACGAGCGGTTTCGGTTGAGCCGGTAAAAGCGACACCGTCCACCCGAGGATCGGATGTTAACGGCGCACCAACCGTTGCACCATCACCAAGCACTAGCTGGATAGCACCGGCTGGAATGCCTGCTTCTAGCATTAGTTGAGTGGCTCGGAAGGCAATAAGGCCCGTCTGCTCCGCAGGTTTGGCTACAACGCAGTTCCCTGCAGCAAGAGCTGCTGTAATCTGGCCTAAGAAAATAGCCAGTGGGAAGTTCCAAGGTGAGATGCAGACAAACACACCTCGCCCTTGGCGGGTCACATTTGTTAGCTTACCCTCAAAGGTGGGTAGTTGAATCTCATCTGTCATCGTTGAACGTGCTTGCACTGCATAGTAGCGACAAAAGTCGACGGCTTCACGGATCTCATCGATACTGTCTTGCAGAGTTTTACCGGCTTCGCGATGGCATAGAGCCATCAATTCACCATAATTCGCTTCTAATAAATCAGCTAGCCGCTCTAATGTAGCTGCGCGTTGGTCAACAGGCGTATCACGCCAGATAGGATAGAAAGTGGTAGCGCAAGAGAGTGCTTGATCAACATGGCTTCGGTCGCTCCAAATCATCCGACCAACGACTTCGTCATGATTGTAAGGTGCATTTATATCTAAGGCCGCTGATGTCGTCTCGGGCGCCGTGCCATTAATTAACGATGTTGCTTGCCACTGAGTCTGCATAAATGGCTGTATCTTCTCTTGGAAAGCCTGCCATTCACCCTCAATCTCAATATTGTAGCCGCGCGAGTTTTTACGTTCTTTGCCAAACAGGGTGTCTGGTTGAGGAATGTGTGGGTTGGCCAAAGATGAACGAGCTTGGAGTACTTCCGCAGGGTGGTGGATGAGTTCGCTAATGGGACAGCGAGCATCCACTAGGCGGTGTACGAACGAACTATTAGCTCCGTTTTCCAATAGGCGTCGCACTAAATAAGGCAGCAAATCTTTATGACTACCAACAGGTGCATAGATACGGACGTTGACGGTATGTTGTTTGATAACGGTGTTGTAAAGCGCATCACCCATGCCGTGTAAACGTTGGAATTCAAATTGATCGTGTTTTGCCATACCAATGATCGACGCAACCGTGTGGGCGTTATGGCTAGCGAATTGTGGGTAAATATTACCGCGCACACTGTCGCTTAATAGAAAGCGTGCACAGGCCAGATAGGCAGTGTCTGTCGCTTCTTTGCGCGTGTAAACAGGGTAGCCATTTAGACCACGCTGCTGACAGTTTTTAATCTCGCTGTCCCAATATGCACCTTTGACTAAGCGTAATGGAATGCAATCGCCTTGCTGTTTTGCAAGCGCAGCTAACCAGACAAGTACCGGTAGTGCCCGTTTTGAGTAAGCTTGAACGACTAAACCTAGTCCGCCCCAACCTTGTGCGTCTGGATGTTGATACAGTTGTTTGAAGAGTTTTAAGGAAAGCTCCAAACGATCAGCTTCCTCCGCATCAATAGTGATACCGACATCTAGGTTACGCGCATGGCGAATCAGTGAGCGAACCTTGTCGCTCATCTCGCCTAATACGCGGTCTTCTTGCCCTACCTCATAGCGAGGATGTAGAGCGGAAAGCTTGATCGAGACTGTCGGGCGCGGAGAGTTACCGCGGTAGCTATCTTTACCAACCGCTGTAATCGCCTGATAGTAATCATTGAAGTACTTTTCAGCATCCTGTGCTGTGAGTGCGGCTTCTCCTAGCATATCGAATGAGTAGGTATAGCCCTTGTCACGCTGACTATGGCCACGCTTTAAGGCTTCTTTAATGCTACGACCCAAAACAAACTGATGCCCCATGATTTTCATCGCTTGGTTCATAACTTTGCGGATGACAGGCTCGGACAGTTTATTAACTAAACGGTTAATCGAATTCGAAGGGGAGCCATCTTCATTTTCATCCAGCGTGACAACTTTGCCCGTCAGTAAAAGCCCCCAGGTTGAGGCATTAACAAACAGAGAGTCGGAGTTTTTAAGATGTGCTTTCCAATCAGCCACTGATAGCTTGTCTTTGATCAGAGCGTCTGCGGTATCGGCGTCAGGGATACGCATCAGTGCTTCAGCAAGGCACATGAGTAGAATGCCTTCACGCGTATCAAGGCTGTACTCGAGTAAGAGCGCATCAATCATATGAATTGCGCCATCATCGGCGCGCACGCGAGAGATAAGCTGTGCTGCACCTTCGGTAATCCGTTGTTTCTCAGCGGTATCTGGGAGCGCTAAGGGTAATAACTCTTTCAGCCAATGGGTTTCATCAACGGCATAAAGTGGAGAGATTAGTTGCCAGAGATCAGTCAATGGTTGGCTGATGAAGTCGGGTTGGAGTACTTCAGTTGCTTTGAACATAGTTAGGCTCCCTAAACACTGATTGACAGCGTTTTAACTAGGCGCCGTCGACTAAAATAACAAGATTGATGCACTTTAAGGATAATCTACCGATGGAGTCTTGCAGAATGCTGGGAATCTTTTGTGAAAAACTATGATGGCAGATCTTTTTGCAAACAACGAAATAAGTGGTTGCTTAACTGGCTTAAGGAAATAGTCGGAAATGGCAGTTTTTAGGCGATCAATTGCGTTGAATTTGTTATTATCCCCTTTTGCGGCGTTAATTGAATTAGCGCCATTTTTATTTAAGCTATTTTTTACCGGATCGAGTGATATGCAACCGAAAGTCGCCATTATCATGGGCTCTAAAAGTGATTGGGAAACCATGAAATTAGCCACTGAAATTCTAGACCAACTGCAGGTGTCTTATCATGTAGAAGTTGTGTCTGCACACCGAACACCAGATAAACTGTTCTCCTTTTCGTCTGGCGCTGTAGATGCTGGTTTTGAGGTTATTATTGCTGGCGCAGGCGGAGCAGCCCATTTGCCAGGTATGGTTGCGTCAAAAACCCGTTTACCTGTGCTAGGCGTACCTGTTCAAAGTAAAGCGCTAAGCGGAATGGATAGTTTATTATCGATTGTGCAGATGCCTAAAGGGATTGCCGTAGGTACGTTAGCAATCGGTAGCGCTGGTGCTTTCAATGCGGGCTTATTAGCAGCGCAAATGCTTGCAAACAACGATCCTGAATTAGCGAATCGTTTAGAAGCATTCCGTCAATCTCAGACGGATGCTGTATTAGAAAACGCAGATCCAAGAGAAGCCTAATGAGTAAACTGTGGGTGTTAGGTGCTGGTCAATTAGGCGCAATGATGCGTCATGCGGCTACACCTTTAAATATAGATGTCGTGCCGGTTGATTTTAATAAAGAGCAAACCTTATCGTTAGCGGCAGATGATGTTGTCACGGCTGAAATTGAGATGTGGCCTCAAACAACTGCAACTCAGCAACTAGCCGCCCATGCAAACTTTGTTAATAAAAATGTATTCCCGCGGCTAGCGGATCGACTGACTCAAAAGCAGCTGCTTGATGAGTTACAGATAGCGACAGCACCTTGGCAACTGGTCGATGCAGATACCAGCGCAGCAGAGTTATACACAAACATTGGTGAAACCGTTTTATTAAAACGTCGTACTGGCGGTTATGACGGTCGAGGCCAGTATTGGTTAAAGCAGTCCGAGCAAACCGAAGTGCCCGAAGGTTGGCACGAGCAAGCCATTGCTGAGAAGAAGATCCCTTTCGATGAAGAGGTATCAGTTGTAGGTGTGCGTGATAAAGACGGCAATATGTTCTTCTTTCCGCTGACACTGAACTTGCATGTTAATGGCATTTTAATGGCATCGATTTCGCCATTAGCGCGGTTAGAGAAACTTCAAACTGAAGCGGAATCCATGTTAGGTAAGCTACTAAGCTCACTCGATTACGTGGGTGTGATGGCGATGGAATGTTTCCGCGTGGGTGATCATCTAATGGTGAATGAACTTGCACCTCGGGTTCATAACAGCGGTCATTGGACGCAGTCTGGCGCAAGTATTAGCCAGTTTGAATATCATGTCAGAGCGGTAGTCGGTTTGCCTTTGGCCAAGCCTGTACTCAAAGGCCAGTCAGTCATGATCAATCTTATTGGCGTCGCACGCGATGATCGTTGGTTAGCGGTGCCAGGTACGCAGTTGTATTGGTATGGCAAAGAGGTACGTGACGGTCGTAAGGTTGGTCATATCAATTTGACAATGAATGATGCTGATCAGCTAGAGCGTTCCTTAGCAACGCTGAAAGGCTACTTCCCAGAGCCCTATCCTCAAGTGTTTGACTGGGTAGCGGAAAACCTACCACAGTCTTAATGCGCATAATGTAAGATCTCTCTAGAGAGATCTTACATCTCTTTTTGTAACTTCCGACAACGCGCTGGCGTCGTGCCAAAATGTGCGCGAAAAGCGTGGGTGAACGCACTTTGGCTATTAAATCCGCATGCTTCAGCGGTTTGTAAAATTGTCCATCCCTGTGCCAGTTTCTCTTTACTCCGTTCTAGTCGCTTATTCAAAACATACTGATGAGGCGATAATCCTGTGTCTTCTTTAAAACGCGCATGGAAATGACTCGGACTCATAAATACCACAGCAGACAACTCAGCAATTGAGAGTTTGCGGTGCATATTGAGTTGAATGTATTGGTTCAATACACCTAAATCAATCTTGAGTAACTGCTGTCTAGGCTTAGGTTGATTGATGAAGTTATTCATCGATAACAGCAGCGTATGTCCGCAGGCTTGTAAGAGAGGTGAGTCTGCAGGCGATTGCTTGATCTCCTGGCAGATAGCTTGCAGCAGCACTTGGCGCTGCGTATCCAGAGTAAAGTATGAAGCATGGTCAAACATGCGAGAAATCTGGTCGCGTAACGGTCTAGG
The DNA here is from genome assembly GCA_036804365.1 of Neptunomonas sp. Taxonomy (GTDB): domain Bacteria; phylum Pseudomonadota; class Gammaproteobacteria; order Pseudomonadales; family Balneatricaceae; genus Neptunomonas. The sequence goes on from DAIRSP010000001.1 coordinate 93,955, forward strand.
TTCAACTTTTTCAAAAGGGATGTTGATGACGACGATACGGTTATTACCCACTCCACAAAACGCGTGGTCAGTCGACGAAGGTACAAAGCAGCCTCGACCTAACCCGACATGCTCGCCGCGTCCTTGTATATCAAACTCAGTATCCCCTTCTAACCCAAATACCAATTGATGATATTCATGATCATGATGGTTAGCTGTGTCTGGTAATGTTAAAAGTGAAGTAGTAGTCACCATGATTTATAGCCTTACCATGCGCCTCCATTAGCCTTGTATGAATAGTGTACAATAATTGTAGAATTGATCCACCGCAGCCAACGCTACACTGATTGCTCTAATACTGCTAATTAAAGCGCACTTTTGCTAAGAAAACGGTAGAATGTCACGCCATATACAGAAATTGACTGATGGCTGAAGTGAACATGGCTGAATTAAAGAACGATCGTTTTTTGCGTGCATTGTTACGCGAACCCGTAGATGTAACACCTGTATGGATGATGCGCCAAGCAGGGCGTTATCTTCCAGAGTACCGTGCAACCCGTGCTCAAGCGGGTGACTTTCTAAGTTTGTGTAAAAATCGTGAGTTAGCTTGCGAAGTAACGATTCAGCCATTGGAACGTTTTGACTTAGATGCTGCGATTCTGTTTTCCGATATTTTAACTATTCCCGATGCGATGGACTTAGGTCTCTACTTTGAGCAGGGTGAAGGCCCACGCTTCAAAAAGATTATTCGTACCGAACAAGATGTTGAAGCACTCAAAGTGCCGGATGCGGCGACTGATCTTGACTACGTAATGAACGCAGTCAAAGAGATTCGTGGTGCGCTGAATGGACGAGTACCTCTAATTGGCTTCTCTGGTAGCCCTTGGACGTTGGCCACTTATATGGTTGAGGGTGGCTCATCGAAAGATTTCCGTCATATTAAAGAGATGATGTACGCCACCCCTGAGGTGTTGCATCAATTACTGGATAAGTTGGCGCAATCAGTCACGAATTACCTTAACGAGCAGATTCTGTCTGGTGCTCAAGCCGTACAGATATTCGATACTTGGGGTGGTGTGCTGAGTGGTGAAATGTACAAAGCCTTCTCATTAGATTACATGCGTAAAATCATCTCTGGCTTGATTCGTGAGCATGAAGGTCGCCGTGTCCCTGTAATTATGTTTACTAAAAACGGGGGGCAGTGGCTTGAAGTGATGGCTGAAGCCGGTGCCGATGCGCTAGGTTTAGATTGGACAACCGATATTGGCGATGCACGTAAGCGTGTAGGTAATAAGGTTGCCTTGCAGGGCAATATGGATCCATCGGTTCTGTATGCACAACCTGAACGCATTCGCTCTGAAGTAGAAGATATACTACAACGCTTTGGCGCTGGAAATGGTCATGTTTTCAACTTAGGCCATGGTATTCATCAGTTTGCTAACCCCGATCATGCAAAAGTATTTGTTGATGCGGTGCATGAATTTAGTGCGAAATATCACGTCTAATATTAAAGTATAGTTTGACTGATTAAAGGGACGTTAGCGTCCCTTTTTTGTATCGGATGAGTTGTTACGAGGCATTATGAAAAAGCTAAAGCACCTTTTTGATAGTAACCGCTCTTGGGCGGAGAAAATTAAGCAGAACGACCCTACATTCTTTGAAACCCTAACCAAGCAGCAAGCCCCTGACTATCTATGGATTGGTTGTTCTGATAGCCGCGTACCTGCGAATGAAATTTTGGGTATGTTGCCAGGTGATATCTTTGTTCATCGTAATGTATCCAACCTGGTCATTCATACAGATATGAATTGTCTATCAGTGATTCAGTTCGCGGTGACTGTGCTAAAAGTTAAGCATATTATGGTTGTGGGACATTATGGATGTGGTGGTGTACGTGCTGCGATTGAGTCAAAACCTCATGGTTTGATTGATAACTGGTTACGCCATATTCGTGATATCTATGTTAAACATCGTTCTATGTTGTCGGCCTGGAAGGATCAAACTGAACATTTGGATAAGTTGTGTGAAGTTAACGTTATAGAACAAGCCTATAACGTGTGTAACACGACAATTGTGCAAGAAGCTTGGGAAAGCGGCCAAGAGCTGAGTGTTCATGCGTGGGTGTATGGATTGAACAATGGATTGGTCAGAGACTTACACTTCTGTGCATCTAGCAACGAAGAGCTTGAAAGTGAGTATGAGAGTGCTATTGGCGCAATCGCTAAGCAAGCAGCTGAGCAGTAAGCATGAGATGGCGATAAAAAAGCAGCGCTGCTTTTTTATCGCTAGTTGGTCTACCTAATTAGACTGCAGCAAGCGCCTGCTCTAAGTCAGCAAGCAAGTCATCAATATGTTCAATACCTACAGAAAGGCGCACCATTTCAGGAGCTACGCCAGCGGCTTTTAGCTCAGCATCATTTAGCTGACGGTGAGTTGTTTCTGCTGGAATAGACGCCAAAGATTTACAATCACCAATGTTCACTAAGCGCACAAAAATACTCAAAGCGTCATAGAATTTACGTGTCGCTTCACGGCCAGCCTTCAAGCCAAAGCTCAAAATACCAGACGCTTGTCCATTCATATACTTTTTAGCAAGTGTGTGATCTTTATGACTTTCTAGTGCGGCGTAATTAACCCAGCTCACTTTCGCATGACTTGCTAGGAATTTAGCGACACTCAGCGCATTTTGGTTAATACGCTCCATACGTAACGCGAGGGTTTCTAAGCCCTGAAGCACCAGGAATGCGTTCATTGGAGACAGTGCAGCACCCATGTTGCGCAGAGGAACAACACGGCAGCGTCCAATAAATGCAGCAGGGCCGAAAGCCTCTGTGTAAACCACACCGTGATAAGAGATGTCGGGTGTGTTCAGCAGCGGGAAGCGCTCTTTGTTATCAGCCCAAGGGAATTTTCCAGAATCAACAATCACCCCTGCAATTGAGTTACCGTGCCCGCCCATATATTTTGTTGCTGCATGCACAACAATGTCCGCACCTTGCTCAATTGGGCGCCATAACAAAGGGCTGGCAACGGTGTTATCAACAATCAGAGGGATACCATGACGATGAGCGATCTCCGCTAGCTTTTCAATATCAGCAATACCGCCAGAAGGGTTGCCAACTGATTCGCAATATAGGCCTTTAGTGCGTTCATCGATGTGCGCTTCGATAGCAGCAAAATCATCTTTGTTCGCAAAGCGCACTTGGATACCTTGGCGAGGAAGGGTGTGAGCAAATAGGTTGTATGTACCGCCGTATAATTCGCTCGTAGAAACAATATTGTCACCCACTTCAGCGATTGTTTGGATGGTGTAGGTGATCGCAGCCATACCTGAAGCAACGGCTAGTGCAGCAATACCCCCTTCTAGCTCAGCAACACGCTTCTCTAGTACGTCGGTTGTTGGGTTCATGATACGGGTATAGATGTTTCCCGCGACTTTCAGGTCAAATAGGTCAGCACCGTGTTGAGCATCATCAAAAGCATAGGAGGTTGTTTGATAGATAGGTACGGCAACGGCTTTAGTGGTTGGGTCTGGCGAGTAGCCACCGTGTACCGCAATAGTCTCTAATTTCATTGAGTGCTCCCTGGGAAATCTAATTATTAGTTGATTGTTCGACTGCTAATGATTGTAAAGGTTCTCCCTCATGAATATAAAGCCTTCTCGACTAATGCTTTATATGAAGGCCATAGGTTAGTTAGAATGCTTTCAACGCAAACAGGGGAGACTCATAATGGCGAAAGCCAAAACAGCCTACGTATGTAATGAATGTGGCGCCGACTACAGCAAGTGGCAAGGGCAATGCTCGGCTTGTCAGGCATGGAATACACTCAGTGAAGTACGTTTAGGTGCCGTCAGTAGCGCGGCAGCAAAACCGCGCTATGATGGTTATGCTGGACAAACGAGCCAGCGAGTTATGAAGTTATCCGATGTTGATTTGGCAGATATGCCGCGAATTGGCACTGGTACGGAAGAGCTGAATCGAGTGCTCGGTGGTGGTTTGGTGCCGGGCTCAGCCATTTTGATTGGTGGACATCCAGGTGCCGGTAAAAGTACCTTGTTGCTACAAATCATGTGCTATCTAGCAGAGACGATGCCCGCGCTTTATGTAACGGGTGAAGAGTCTTTACAGCAGGTTGCAATGCGTGCCCATCGGTTAGGCTTGAAAGCGGAACACTTGAAAATGCTCTCCGAAACGAGCGTGGAAGCTGTGTGTCAGGTTGCCTCAGAGTTGAAGCCTAAAGTGATTGTTATCGATTCTATTCAGGTTATGCATATGGCTGAGATTCAGTCGGCTCCAGGCTCGGTTGCTCAGGTAAGAGAGTCCGCCGCAGATCTGACCCGTTATGCTAAACAAACGGGCACCGTGTTGTTTTTAGTCGGGCATGTCACTAAAGATGGATCTTTAGCGGGACCGAAAGTGCTTGAACACATGATTGACTGTTCCCTTCAGTTAGAAGGCTCGTCTGATAGCCGTTTCCGAACCCTGCGTTCGCATAAAAACCGTTTTGGTGCGGTGAATGAGTTGGGTGTTTTCGCGATGCTCGAAAATGGGTTACGCGAAGTTAAAAATCCAAGCTCAATTTTTCTGAGTCGAGGCGAAACCCCTAGCCCAGGCAGTGTCGTAATGGTTGTATGGGAAGGCACACGTCCTCTATTGGTCGAAATACAGGCCCTAGTGGATCAGTCTCATATGAACAACCCGCGGCGAGTGGCCGTGGGGTTAGATAGCAATCGGCTTGCGATGTTGCTCGCAGTTTTGCATCGTCACGGTGGGATGCATACGGGTGATCAAGACGTTTTTGTTAACGTAGTCGGCGGGGTTAAGGTATTAGAAACCAGTGCGGATTTGGCCTTGCTGCTCGCGGTTGTTTCTAGTTACCGGGATCGAGCATTACCACAGGACTTGATGGTGATTGGAGAGGTTGGCTTATCGGGTGAGATCAGACCCGTACCTAATGGTCAAGACCGGATCAGAGAAGCGGCAAAACATGGTTTTAAACGTGCGATAGTGCCCAAAGGAAATGCGCCGAAAGAAAAAATTGCGGGCATAGAGGTGGTTGCTGTTAGCCGTCTCTCCGATGCCCTTGACGCTTTATAATTCGGATATTCTACTTGTAAAGGTGCTCAAGCTCTCTATCAAGGAGGTTTTGGTCACCTAGGTTTAACTCTACTAAACGGCGCAAGTGGGTGATGCTTGAGAGTTCCATGTGCTTAGCTTGCAGACCCAAATAGCGCCCTATCTTATGATTAATCACAGCCGACATCTCTATAATGGTGCCTTGGTCATCGAGTGCTATAACCAATTCGGCAAAATCACCAGGGCTTAGAGGGATATTATCATCGGACTCAGTTAATGCGCCTTTGAAGCAGATATCAACGAGCTTTAGGTTCCATTCGCCTTTCGCTGTTTTTAGTGTGCACTTCGCATCAAAATGGATGCGCGTAAAGCGGCGACGTTCATGTGCTTGCTCAGTCACTATTATTCTCCAAGCCACCTAGGCTTTGTTTCTCTATAAAAAAATAATATCTACAGCATAGACTATACTCAAACGGTATTCGAGTTGTGGAAGATGCAAGTTAATGAATAGTTTTATCGGGCTGTTTCAAAATGCCATCCTGCTACTGGCCCTATCCGTAGTTTATGACGCCTTAGCTAATTACAGTCATGTGAATAAACGCATTCGGGATGTGATCACAGGCGTGCTCGTTGGATGTGTGGCCATTGCAGTAATGTTAACCCCTTGGGAGATGTCTCCCGGGGTTTTCTTTGATTCTCGCTGGATTTTGATGTGTATTTCCGGCTTGTATTTTGGTCCTATACCCACGCTGGTTGCGGCGCTTATGGCAGTAACACTGCGCCTTTTTCAAGGGGGCGACGGTATCTATGTAGGCTCGATGGTGATTATTTGTAGCTCGCTTATTGGTTTATATTGGCGTCATTGGCACCACAAAACAGGCAGAGATATTACTCTAGTGAGTCTATATCTCATGGGTATCGCGGTGCAGCTAACCGTACTTTTCTTAATGCTATTTATGCCGTCGGCAATGCGGTTTGCCATAATTAGTCAATTGTTTATCCCTTTGCTTACTATCTTTCCTATTGTGACTGTATTAATGGGAATATTATTACGAGAGCAGAGAAATAAGGAGGCAACCAAGCTCGAATTAATCGAAAATAAAAATCTACTCGATCGAGAGCGAAGTCTCCTAAAAGAGTTGTTAGATGGTATTCCAGACTTGATCTTCTACAAGTCTAAAGAGGGCGTCTATCAAGGCTGTAATCAGGCGTTTGCGGACTTTGTGGGCAAGCCCTATTCGGAGATCGTTGGCAAGACCGACTTCGATCTTTTCGATAAAGACGTAGCTGAATTCTTTCGCGAAAAAGATAAGCATATATTGGACACCCTGTGTGCCAGAACTAATGAAGAAACCGTGCTGTACCCTGATAAAACCCCAGCACTGTTAGAAACCCTCAAAACCCCCTTATTAGGTGAGCGTGGTCAAATCTATGGCGTTGTAGGTATTAGCCGAGATATTACCGAGCGAAATCGGTTGTATGAACATATTCGAATTAATGAAAATATCTATCGCCATGTATTAAAAACGGCCATTGATGGTTTTTGGATCATCACACCGGATGGGGTTATTCAAGACGTTAATACCGCCTACGAGAAGATGTCGGGCTATACACACCAAGAATTACTCAATATGAGCATAGATAAACTCGATTTCTATGAGAATACGACTCAGGTGCTGCAGCATATTGAGCATATCAAAAACGAAGTACATCACCGTTTTGAGTCTAAGCATCGACGTAAAGACGGTAGCATTTTTGATGTTGAGATCAACGTTACTTTCTGGCCGGAAGAGGGAGGCAAAATTTTCGTTTTTATCAAGGACATTACGGAGCGACATATTGCTGAAACCTTGCTTCAAGCCAGTGAGGCGCGCTTCAGACATATTTTTGAGCATACCCCCATGATGGCGGTGCAGGGATATGATCGGCACCATCGCGTTGTATTTTGGAATCAGGCGAGTGAAGATCTTTTTGGTTATCAGGCCGACAAAGCACTAGGTCGCTCGATGGAGGCACTGATTGTTCCTGAGCATAGGCGGGAACAAGTTCGGGTTCAATTAGAGAGGTGGTTTGAGCAAAAGCAGGCTAGCGACCCAGGGGAAACTATCCTTCAGACTGCTGAAGGTAAATCTATACATGTCTACTCTAGCCAGGTGGTCTTTGAACGCTCAGATGGCGAAAAAGAACTGTACTGTGTGCAGATGGATTTAACGGCGCTTAAAAAGGCGGAAGATCAGGTGGTGACTCTGTCGCAAGCGATTGAGCAAAGCCCTGTATCCATCTTGCTGACTGATACCCAAGGGCTGATTGAGTATGTGAATGCCGAGTTTGAAAAAGTCACTGGTTATTCCCGCGAAGAGGTGCAGGGAAAGTCTACGAGCATGCTAAAGTCGGGCAATACTCCGCTGGGTAAATATCAGGAGCTATGGTCATTGCTTAAAGAGGGGCGCTCTTGGAAAGGTGAGTTTCAAAATAGTAAGAAAGATGGCACGGTCTTTTGGGAAAGCGCGCATATCGCGCCATTAACTAATAGCGTAGGTGCAATTACCCATTACCTCGCGGTAAAACAGGATATCACGCAGAATAAGGTTCAGGAGGAAAGAATACTTCATCAGGCTCACTTCGATAGTTTAACCGACCTGCCGAATCGCTTTTTGTCCCTCGATCGTCTTGAGCAGATGATAAAAGAGGCTAAGCGCTTTAAAGCCCAAGTAGCTGTGTTCTTCTTGGATCTTGATGACTTCAAAAAGGTTAACGATACCCTTGGGCATCAAGTTGGCGATGAGTTGCTTAAAGATGCAGCAAAACGTTTGAGTGGAGCGGTCAGAGAGGCAGATATTGTCGGACGATTAGGCGGCGATGAATTTATCGTTATGATGAACTTGAAGCAGGGTACTTCAGCCATCACTCAGGTTGCAAAGAATTTGCTAGAGGCGTTTCGCGCACCCTTTAAATTAGATGAACGTGAACTGGTTTCCACCGTCAGTGTGGGTGTGTCAGTGTATCCTGACGATGGCCGCACCCCAGCAGAGCTCCTTCGTCAAGCGGATGCTGCTATGTACTACTCAAAGGCAGAAGGGCGAAATACATTTAATTTTTATACAGAAAGTATGAATAAAGATGTGGCTCGTCGTTTGTTGATTGAAGAGCAACTGCGCAGTGCTTTAGATAATCACGAATTAGAGGTGTTCTATCAGCCGGTTATTAGTTTTACGGATCGTAAACTGGTAGGTGCAGAAGCTTTATTGCGCTGGCACAATCCTGTGTTAGGTCACATTACGCCAGATGAGTTTATTCCCATTGCAGAACAAACGGGTTTAATCGTTACGATTGGGCGTTTCGTTTTAGAGCAAGCTTTGTCTCAATCTGCACAATGGCGTTCAGACTATGTGCCTGATTTCACGATTGCCGTTAACCTCTCTCCTCGCCAGTTTAGAGATGAGCAGCTTGTGCCGCAAATAATCTCCTTAATGGAGAGCACTCGAACCTTACCGAGTCAGATAGAATTAGAAATAACGGAAGGGGTGTTGATGAGTGGGCATGCTGCGGTTGATGATATGCTATCGAGTATCCACAGCTTAGGCATCAGTATATCGATGGATGACTTTGGTACAGGCTATTCATCCTTGAGCTATTTGCGCAGCTATCCATTTAATATTCTTAAAATTGATAAAAGCTTTATCTCAGATATTGAAGTAGATCAGGGGGACTTGGAACTGGTTGCTGCGGCTATTTCAATGGCTCATGGTTTAGGACTTAAGGTGATTGCAGAGGGTGTGGAAACTGAACAGCAGTATCAACTGTTACTAGCGTTAAAATGCGATTTTGCTCAAGGCTATCTCTTTGGTAGGCCTCTGCCTCATAATGAATTCCAAGCACTGTTAAATCAGCGTTTGTATTTGTAACTAGGTGAAAAAAGGCAGCTAGTTGAGCTAGCTGCCTTTGTATTAGAGATTAGCCAATACGCTTGTATTTAATACGTTCTGGCTGGTGGTCTTTGCCGAAGCGGCGTTTGTAATCTTCAGCATACTCAGTGTAGTTGCCGTCGAAGAAGGTAACATGCGAATCACCTTCGTAGGCCAGCATATGAGTACAGACACGGTCTAAGAACCAACGGTCATGCGAGATAACCACAGCGCAACCTGGGAAGGCTAGCAGTGCTTCCTCCAGTGCGCGAAGTGTTTCAACATCAAGGTCGTTGGTTGGCTCATCGAGTAGCAGAACGTTGCCTCCCTCTTTGAGTAATTTAGCGAGGTGCAAGCGGTTACGCTCACCGCCCGATAAATCGCCAACACGTTTCTGTTGGTCAGAACCTTTAAAGTTAAAACGGCCACAGTACGCGCGCGAAGGCGTTTGGTAGCTGCCGATCGTGATAATATCTTGGCCGTCAGACAACTCTTCCCAAACTGTCTTGTCGCCATTGAGCTGGCGCATCTGATCAACATAAGCCAGTTTTACGGTACTGCCGATGACCACTTCACCTGAATCCGGTTTCTCTTCACCCGCAATCATTTTGAACAGCGTCGACTTACCCGCACCGTTACCACCAATCACGCCAACGATAGCGCCTTGTGGAATACTGAGGCTAAGGTTTTCGAACAGCAGTTTGTCGCCGTAAGACTTGGTGACGTTATTGAGTTCAATGACTTTTTCACCTAAGCGCGGTCCTGGCGGAATATATATCTCTTGAGTTTCGTTACGCGCTTGGAATTCCCGAGAGTTCATCTCTTCGAACTGTTTTAGACGCGCTTTGGATTTGGCTTGGCGGCCTTTTTGTCCTTGGCGAACCCACTCTAACTCTGATTTAACGGCTTTCTGGTGAGCAGCTTCCTGTTTAGATTCTTGCTCTAAACGCTTCTCTTTTTGCTCGAGCCAAGAAGAGTAGTTGCCTTCGTATGGAATACCGTGGCCACGGTCAAGTTCGAGAATCCAACCCGCTGCGTTATCCAAGAAGTAACGGTCATGGGTAATCGCCACAACGGTGCCTGGGTATTCTTGAAGGAAGCGCTCAATCCACGCAATGGACTCAGCATCCAAATGGTTGGTTGGCTCATCGAGCAATAGCATATCGGGTTTATCAAGCAACAAACGGCAGAGTGCTACACGGCGACGCTCACCTCCTGAAAGATGCTCCACTTTGGCTTCCCAAGGGGGGAGTCGCATGGCATCTGCGGCACGCTCTAATGCGATATCCAAGCTATGACCATCTTTCGCTTCGATCAGGTTTTCTAGCTCCGCTTGTTTTTTGGCAAGCTCGTCAAAGTCCGCATCGGGTTCAGCGTAAGCGGCATAGACTTTATCTAGCTCAGCTAACGCTTCTTTAACATCGGCAACCGATTCTTCAATAATCTCACGTACCGTTTTACTGTCATCCAGTTGCGGTTCCTGAGGGAGATAGCCAACCTTAATGTTCGGCATCGGACGTGCTTCACCAATAAAGTCGTTATCCACACCCGCCATAATTTTTAATAGCGTAGACTTACCCGAGCCATTTAATCCCAACACGCCAATTTTCGCGCCAGGAAAAAACGATAAAGAGATATCTTTTAATATCTGACGTTTAGGCGGGACAATTTTACCTAAACGGTTCATGGTATAAACGTACTGTGCCATAAGCCCTCAGTGCGTGGTTAATTATTGATCAATTTGGGATTTTACCTGCGAGGCTGAATGAAAGCTATTAGTTGCTTTCACTCGCAGGGACAAAACGCTGCTCTAGATAGCGAATAATATCGCTGGATTCATATAACCAGCTAACAGAACCGTCGTCATTCGCTATACGCAAACAAGGCACCTGAATGCGGCCGCCTTCTTTTAGTAGTTCTTCTTTATACATCGCATTATTTTTCGCATCACGCAACTCGATATTCAATGAGTAACGTTTGAGTGCTCTGCGAACTTTGACGCAGAACGGGCATGCGTGGAATTGGTAGATCGCAAGATGGCGCGTTTGCTGATCAACTTGTGCCTGCGCGTCTTTAGAGCGCTTCATGCCACGTGGTGTGGTTAGAAAGTTGATCGTCAGAATAATTCGGCCTAAAAACCAGCGGATAAAAGCCATGGTGTTGTTCTCGGTAAACAGTCAAAAGGAGCGCTAGTTTACCACGTTACTCTAAATATCATTAGTCATAGCTGAAATATGAATCCTACTCGTGTCGATGTGATGGAGTTTCAAGTGCGCTTTTTAGATAAATAGGAGTATAATGCCTTCCTTTTTTAGGGCTGGGCTGATATGTCCTGGCAACACCTGTAATTCTAGGGGATAGCTATGTTTAGCAAAGATATGTCAATTGCGGACTTTGATGCTGATCTGTGGTCAGCAATGCAGTCTGAATCCACACGTCAGGAAGAGCACATCGAACTGATTGCTTCTGAAAACTACACAAGCCCACGTGTAATGGAAGCACAAGGTTCAGTTCTGACTAACAAATATGCAGAAGGCTATCCTAACAAGCGTTACTACGGCGGTTGTGAATACGTGGATGTTGTTGAACAACTAGCGATTGATCGTGCTTGCGAATTGTTCGGCGCAACTTATGCAAACGTTCAGCCTCACTCAGGTTCGCAAGCAAACGCTGCTGTCTATATGGCGCTATGCAAACCAGGTGACACCGTATTAGGTATGAGCTTGGCACACGGCGGCCACTTAACACATGGTGCTGCGGTTTCTTTCTCTGGCCGTATCTACAACGCTGTTCAATATGGTTTGAACCCAGAAACTGGCGAAATCGACTACGCAGAAGTTGAACGTTTAGCTGTAGAGCACAAGCCAAAAATGATCGTTGCAGGTTTCTCTGCTTACTCTCGTATTGTTGACTGGGCTAAGTTCCGCGAAATCGCTGACAAAGTAGGCGCTTACTTATTCGTTGATATGGCACACATTGCTGGTTTGGTTGCGGCGGGTGTTTACCCATCACCTATCGAAATCGCTGATGTTGTAACGACGACAACACACAAAACATTAGGCGGCCCACGTGGCGGCTTGATCCTGTCTGCACGTGCGGATGAAGACCTACAGAAAAAGCTAAACTTTGCTGTATTCCCAGAATCACAAGGTGGCCCGTTAATGCACGTGGTTGCGGCTAAAGCGGTGTGCTTCAAAGAAGCAATGGAACCAGAATGGAAAGCTTACCAAGCGCAGGTAGTTAAAAACGCGCAGGCAATGGCGAACACCTTTATGGAACGTGGTATCAATATCGTATCTAACGGTACCGATGACCATCTGTTCTTGGTTGATCTGATCAACAAAGAATTTTCTGGTAAAGACGCTGATGCGGCTTTAGGTCGTGCCAACATCACAGTTAACAAAAACTCTGTGCCTAACGATCCGCGTTCACCTTTCGTCACTTCCGGTATCCGTATTGGTACGCCGGCTGTTACGCGTCGTGGTTTCAAAGAAGAAGAAGTAACGCAGTTGACTAACTGGATTTGCGATATTTTGGATGATATCAATAATGAAGCGGTGATCGAGCGCGTTAAGGCTCAGGTTCTTGATATTTGTTCTCGTTTCCCAGTTTATAAATAAGCCCTGAATCGGTAGAATATGCAGGGCGGCTCACCGAGTCGCCCTTTTGCGTTTTTAACGCTGTTACATATTGCTCTTTTTTGAACGCATTCTCGAATGTGATCACGCTCTTTTATGATAGGAACACGCTATGCATTGCCCGTTTTGCGGTACCAATGAAACGAAAGTGGTTGATTCCCGACTGGTGGCAGAAGGCCAGCAGGTTAGGCGTCGCCGTGAGTGCATTGCCTGTCATGAACGCTTTACTAGCTTTGAAATAGCCGAACTTCTGATGCCGCGTCTCATCAAAGCCGATGGCACACGCCAGCCTTTTGATGAAGACAAACTACGTGCTGGGATTCATCGCGCGTTGGAAAAACGTCCTGTCAGTGTCGAAAAAATCGAAGCCTGTATCAATCGCATCAAGCATAGACTTCGTGCAACTGGCGAACGTGAAATTCCTTCTAGGCAAGTCGGTGAAGAGGTGATGGCCGCCTTACGTAAGCTCGATCAGGTCGCTTATGTTCGCTTTGCATCTGTGTATCGCAGCTTCCAAGACATAAACGAATTTAAAGAAGAGATTGATCGCCTGTCAGAAGATCAAGAAGGCGAAAGCTAATCTATGTCCGATTTTAACGCCCAAGACACCGCTTTTATGGCTGAAGCTATTCGTTTAGCGCAGCTGGGTATTTATACCACGCACCCTAATCCAAGAGTGGGCTGCGTGTTGGTTAACGCAGGCAAAGTGGTTGGGCGTGGTTATCACGTTCGAGCAGGAGAGGGTCACGCAGAAGTGAACGCCCTGCGTGAAGCGGGTGAATTAGCTCAAGGGGCTACCGCTTATGTTACGTTAGAGCCTTGTAGCCATTTTGGGCGAACCCCTCCATGTGCTGATGGCCTTGTCAAAGCTGGCGTCGTGCGAGTTGTCAGTGCAATGCAAGATCCTAATCCGCAAGTCGCGGGTCGTGGCTTGCAACGACTCAAAGATGCAGGCATACAAGCAGAAGTGGGTTTATTAGAAGCTCAAGCGCGCAGTTTAAATCCGGGGTTTATCAAGCGTATGGAAACGGGGTTGCCGTTTGTTCGAGTTAAACTAGCGATGAGCGTAGATGGCCGTACCGCGATGCAAAGCGGAGAGTCGCAGTGGATTACTGGCTCAGCCGCTCGACAAGATGTTCAGCGTCTGCGTGCAAAAAGTTCAGCTATTATTACTGGCATAGGTTCTATCTTGCTGGATGACTCTGCACTCACTGTTCGTCCAGCTGAGTTAGGGCTAGAGAATGCTGAGCAGATTGCTACACGCCAACCTCTGCGTGTGGTTTTAGACACGACGGGGCGTATGCCAGAACAAGCAAAAATATTACAACAGCCCGGGCGCACGCTTTGGGTCACGACGGGTGAGCGAGAAATGCCGGGTGCGGAAGTGATTGCACCTGAATCGCTAGATGGTCGAGTTGATCTTAAATGGCTATTAACTTACTTGGCTGAAACTGAGCAGGTTAATGAGGTGTTAGTCGAGGCGGGTGCGCAACTCTCAGGCGCATTTATAGAGGCAGGTTTAGCGGATGAGCTTGTCGTTTATATGGCACCTACTTTGATGGGCTCCTCTGCACGACCTCTGTTACATCTACCATTAGATAAAATGGCGCAGCAAAAGCGTATGCAGATGTTGGATTTGCGCCAACTAGGCGATGATATTCGCATGACTTACCGCTTAGATAAGGTGTTGTCTTAATGTTTACAGGCATAATTGAAGCGGTTGGGCATGTTGCCGCTGTTCAGTTAATTCAAGGCGATATGCGCCTTTACATTCGTACCGGTGAGCTAGATCTATCCGATGTGCAGTTAGGTGACAGTATCGCAACGAACGGAGTGTGCTTAACGGCGGTTGAACTTCCGGGTGATGGGTTTTGGGCGGATGTTTCCAAAGAGTCCTTAGCCCATACTCGGTTTGAATCACTCAAAGTGGGTGAGAAGGTCAATTTAGAAAAAGCACTGATGCCAACGAGTCGCCTCGGTGGTCATATTGTGACCGGCCACGTGGATGGTATTGGCCAGATTATCGAGCGCAGTGAAGCTGCACGCTCGATACATTTTGTGGTTAAAGCGCCGAGTGAGCTTGCTCGCTATATAGCAGGGAAAGGCTCGATCACCGTTGATGGTGTGAGCTTGACAGTGAACGCTGTTAACGGAAGTGAGTTTACCCTGAATATCGTTCCCCATACGGCGCAAGAAACGTTGATAGATCATTATAAGGTAGGCACTCAGGTGCATTTAGAGGTCGACATTATTGCACGTTATATGGAACGTTTGTTGACAGCAGGCCGACCGACAGAAGATGGTCACTCAGGTGGTTTAACGCTAGCGAAGCTAGCTGAACATGGTTTTATGAAGCGCTAAGCGCACAGAGACAGGAATTTAATGATGGAGCTGAATAGCCCACAAGAACTGATTGAAGATATTCGTCAGGGTAAGATGGTCATCCTGATGGATGACGAAGATCGTGAAAATGAAGGTGATATCGTTATTGCAGCTGATATGGTGCGCGCTGAAGATATTAACTTTATGGCGATGCACGCACGTGGTTTAATCTGTTTGACGCTCACGCGTGAACGCTGCCAACAGTTGAAACTACCTCTGATGGTACAGAGTAACGGCGCTCAGTTCTCTACGAACTTTACCTTATCGATCGAAGCGGCGAGTGGCGTGACAACAGGTATCTCTGCTGCTGATAGAGCACACACAGTGCGTGTTGCAGTCAAAGGTGACGCCAAGCCTGAAGATATCGTCCAGCCAGGACATATTTTTCCTCTGATGGCACAGCCCGGTGGCGTTCTTAGTCGCGCGGGTCATACGGAAGCCGGTTGTGATCTAGCGCGTTTAGCTGGGCTAACGCCTGCCGGTGTTATCGTTGAGATTATGAATGATGACGGTACGATGGCACGTCGTCCAGATCTTGAAAAGTTCGCCCAAAAGCATGGTATCAAAATTGGTACGATTGCTGACTTGATTCACTACCGTACAACCAATGAACGCACCGTTGAAAAAGCCGATCAAGGCGTTATCGCGACAGAGTTTGGCGATTTCAACTACGTAACGTATCGCGATACGATCCAGAACGTGACTCATTTGGCGCTGACAAAAGGTGATATCAGCACCGAAGATCCAACATTGGTTCGTGTTCATATTCGCGGAGATGTGTTACGTGACCTTGTGGGAATGACCAGTGAAAGTGACTCTAAATGGACCATGCATCGTGCCTTAGAGCGAGTTGCCAAAGAGGGTAAAGGCGTCGTGCTGTTGCTCGATAACGGCCAGCGTGAAGATCTAGGAACAGCGCTTAATCGTGTGATGGGTAAACAACCTAAAACACGTGCAGCTAATTTTAGTTCTTCAGGTGCTTACCTGACTGTCGGTACCGGTTCACAGATATTGCGTGACTTAGGCGTGGGTAAAATGCGTCTTTTGAGCTCACCTATTAAATTTAATGCAATTTCCGGCTTTGATCTGGAAATTGTTGAATACATCCCCTGCGATGAGTAATTAACAGGAATACAGCATGTCAGTACAAATTATTGAAGGTGACTTTGTCACAGCGGATGGTCGTTATGCCATCGTCGTTGGTCGTTTTAACGCATTTGTCGTTGAGAGCTTGCTAGAAGGTGCACTGGATGCACTGAAACGTCATGGTGTGAAGGACGAAAATATTCGTGTTATTCGTGTGCCGGGCGCATTCGAAATTCCATTAGCTGTTAAGCGTGTTGCTGCTCAGAAAAAAGACGATGCCATTATCGCGTTAGGTGCAGTTATTCGTGGCGGTACTCCGCACTTCGAATACGTTTCGGCTGAAAGCTCAAAAGGCGTCGCTCAAGTTTCAATGGAATACGATGTTCCTGTTGCAAACGGTATTCTAACCGTTAACAGCATCGAACAGGCGATTGAACGCTCAGGTACTAAAGCAGGGAATAAAGGTGCAGAAGCTGCACTTTCAGCGCTAGAAATGGTTAGTTTACTGCGCAATCTTGAGGCATAAGGGTAATGACAGACGAGACATCACCAGCGCCGCGTAAAGCGAAAAAGTCCTCCCTGACTGCGCAACGTCGAGCTGCTCGCAGCTTTGCGTTGCAAGCTATCTATCAGTGGCAAATGGCAGGCCAGCCTGTGAACGAAATTGAAGCTCAGTTTCGTGTAGATAATGATATGTCAGGCACGGACGTCAAACTTTTCAGCGAAATTTTGCAGGGCGTTTCACGCACAAAGTCTGACTTAGATAAGTCGTTCGAGCCTTTTCTGGATCGTGCACTAACCGATTTAGACCCAGTGGAACTAGCGGTATTGCGGATTGGTAGCTATGAATTGATTAACCGCATTGAAGTACCCTATCGTGTAGCTATTAACGAGAGTGTTGATTTAGCGAAGATTTTTGGCGCGACCGAAAGCCATCGTTATGTGAACGGTATTCTCGATAAGTTAGCACAGCGTGTGCGTATGACAGAGATACGTGCTGCTCGCGGCAAATAATGATTCATGGATGAGTTTTCACTGATCAAACATTATTTTCATCCACCTGAAAATAATTTGCCTGATCCTAGTGTGATTCATGGTATCGGTGATGATTGTGCAGTGCTGTCTGTCCCGCAAGGGCAGCAGCTTGCACTGTCGATAGATACCTTGGTTGAAGGTGTTCACTTTCTGCCTAATACCTCCCCAGACCTACTCGCTTGGCGTTTACTTGGCTCTGCCATCAGTGATCTTGCCGCTATGGGAGCAACCCCCGCTTGGGTGACCTTAGCATTAACACTACCAAGTGCTGATCAGGCGTGGCTGTCTCATTTTTCAGATGCACTGCATGAAGCGCTCCGTCGCTATAAAGTCACTCTGATTGGTGGAGATACCACAAAAGGCCCACTGACGTTATCCGCGCAGGTGCATGGTTTTGTGCCATCCGGACAGGCTTTATTGCGTCGTGGTGCACAGGTTGATGATCTGATTTGTGTCACTGGCACCCTTGGCGACAGCCGTGCTGGGCTGGCCTCTCTGATGCAAAACCTCACAGCAGATAAGACTATAGATTATCTACAAGAGCGTTTTTATAAGCCCACGCCTAGAATATCAAGCGGTCAATTGTTAGTGGGTTATGCCTCAGCCTGTTTAGATATCTCTGATGGTTTGCTCGGAGATCTTAACCACTTACTCGCCTATGACGCTTTAGGGGCTGAAATAGACAGTCAGCAACTGCCGATCTCTGCTCAATTAAGAAACTTTGTAGGGGAGGAACAGTCCATCGAGTGGGCACTCACCGGTGGAGAAGATTTTGAGCTTTGTTTCACGATACCCAAACAGAGATGGCAGGCACTACAGACCTTGTTGGCGAACCATGAAGTACCCCTAACCCGAATCGGGCGAGTTGTGCAGCAATCGGGTATTCAAATAAAAACAGCCGAGGGTCAGTGGAAAACCACTCCGCCCAAGGGTTACAACCATTTCAAAGAATAAAATGGAATCGATGTGTTTGATAAGAAATATATCCTGCTAAACCCCGTACGTTGTTTGGCTTTTGGATTTGGCAGTGGACTAGCCCCCAAGGCACCGGGAACGTTTGGCACATTGGCTGCTGTACCGCTGTATTGGCTGATGACCTATCTATCACTCTCTGAATATCTGTTCGTGATTCTGTTTGCAACTGTGGTCGGCATCTACCTCTGTGGGCAAGCGGCTAAAGATCTACAAGTACATGATCATCCGGGCATTGTTTGGGATGAGTTTGTCGGCTTTTGGATCACGATGATCGCCGTGCCCGCGCAGTTAGGTTATATCTTATTAGGATTTATCTTGTTTCGCTTGTTTGATATCTGGAAGCCTTGGCCGATTAAATGGGTCGATCAACATGTGCATGGCGGCTTCGGAATTATGTTGGATGATCTCTTGGCCGGTTTAATGGCTTTAGCAGTTATCCAATTGTTGATGTTATTGATCTAGTTTGAATCGATCAGCGTATGCATAGCAGATATGCGTTTTTTTCATTCCCTAATAGTTGAGTGTAATGGTAAACTATTCTTCTATTTTTATGAGGATACATGAGTGACAGTTGAGTACGTAGCTGAGTCAAAATTGCCTATGCCGTGGGGTGTTTTCACTATGGTTGGTTTTGAAGATAGTGAGACAGGTAAAGAACATGTAGCTATGGTCTACGGCGATGTCTCAGGTGATGAGCCAGTGCTGGCTCGTATCCACTCAGAGTGTCTAACTGGTGATGCTTTATTTAGCTTGCGCTGTGATTGTGGTTTCCAATTGCAAGAAGCGTTAAAACGCATCGCTGAGAATGGTCGCGGCGTTCTGTTATACCTTCGCCAAGAAGGTCGTGGTATTGGTTTATTAAACAAAATTAAGGCTTACCACTTACAAGATCAGGGTGCTGATACCGTAGAGGCAAATGAGCGTTTAGGCTTTGCGGCTGATATGCGTGTTTACACTATGTGCCAACCTATGTTGGAACATTTAGGCATTAAATCGGTTGCCTTAATGACCAATAATCCACGTAAAGTCGCTGCATTAGAGAGTTATGGCGTTAATGTGGCTGAGCGGGTGCCTTTGCAAGTGGGCAAAAATCGACACAATGAAGGCTATTTAGCGACTAAAATGGGTAAGTTAGGTCACATGATGACCGAACACCATTTTGTCGATGAAAAATAGGACAATAAAAATGGCACATGAGGTGCCATTTTTTATGCATCCAACAAATGGCACATCAACAGTTGTTGCTGTCGGGTGGCATGCTCTACCCACAGGTCTGGTATCCCCCTAATCTCAAGCGTGCCATCCCAGTCCTGTTGACAGATAAACTCTGCTACCGCCGAACCCGCGCCGCCTTCTGCTGCATGATCTTCCACACTAATTAACTGATGATGAGATTTAAGCAGTGTGCCGAGCAGCTCAGTATCAAGGGGTTTGACAAAGCGCATATCAACGAGGGTATGGCCTTTTGCCTCAGCGAGTTGTGTAACCTGAGGGAGTAGGGAGCCAAAATTTAGCAGTGCACAGCCTGAATCACCTACCGATAAAAGACGACCTTTGCCGATGGGTAAGGTTTCGTTGTTCATAATTGGCTGAGGGCGGTTACCACTGCCGCGTGGATAGCGAACTGCTGCAGGCCCCCGATAATGGTAGCCTGTATTGAGCATTAACCACTGCTCTTGCTCATCTGCCGGAGTCATGATCACCATGTTTGGAATGCAGCGTAACGCGGCGATATCAAAGCAGCCCGCATGCGTAGCGCCATCTTCACCCACTAAACCTGCTCTGTCGACAGCAAGCAGTACATCAAGGTTTTGGATCGCGATATCATGAATAAGCTGATCATAAGCCCGTTGTAAAAATGTGGAGTAGATGGCAACAACGGGTTTCATGCCTGCACAGGCGAGGCCGGCCGCAAAGGTTAACGCATGTTGTTCTGCAATAGCGACATCAAAGTAGCGATCTGGAAAAGCTTTGGAAAAGGCAACTAAATCAGAACCTTCTCGCATCGCAGGGGTAATACCGACGAGTTGCGGATGCTGTTCAGCAGTTTTAACCAACCATTTACCAAACTGGTTTGCAAAAGTTGGTGCTTTGGCTTTTTTAGGCGCTGCAATCGGCTCTATTTTCGTAATTGCGTGATAACCCACGGGGTCATCTTCGGCGGGCTTGAAACCTTTCCCTTTACGGGTAGTAATATGTAGAAATTGCGGCCCCTCTTTCGTCAGAGCTAACTGAAGCGCAGGTAAGAGCTCATCTAGATTATTGCCATCAACAGGGCCGTGATACTCAAAAGCTAAGGCTTCAAACAGAGCCGCAGTCGTTTCACTGCGGCTGCCTTTCTGCTGTTTTAAGTTTTTGGCTAAATAGGTGGCCAGTCCGCCCTCATTCTGAGAGATAGACATATCATTATCATTGAGTATAACGAGCAGGTTGGCGTGGGTGTGAGCAGCATGGTTGAGTGCTTCAAAGGCCATTCCTGCGGTTAGGGCGCCATCGCCGATGACTGCTACTGAGCGCTTCCCGTTTTGATTGAGTTTATCGGCAACCGCCATGCCTAACGCAGCGCTGATAGAGGTGCTTGAGTGGCCGGTGCCAAATGCATCATAGCGGCTTTCCTCTCTACGAGGGAAAGGCGCTAAGCCTCCCTGTTGTCGCATCGTCAGCATTTGCTCACGCCGGCCCGTGAGAATTTTATGGGGATA
>DAIRSP010000002.1:0-66482 GCA_036804365.1 Neptunomonas sp.
ATCCGGCGGTCAGCAACAACGAATTGCTATAGCGCGCGCTTTAGCGATGGACCCTCAAGTGTTGCTGTTCGATGAACCTACCTCTGCATTAGATCCCGAATTAGTTAATGAAGTTTTGAGCGTTATGCGTGAACTCGCAGATGAAGGGCGCACGATGTTAATCGTGACCCATGAAATGCGTTTTGCGCGTGAGGTATCAAGTCAGGTGGTATTCCTGCATCAAGGACAGATAGAAGAGATGGGGCCGCCAGAGCAGGTGTTTGATAATCCTAAATCACAGCGTGTGCGCGACTTTATGTCGAGCCATATGTGATTTGTGGGCTTAATTAAACTCTAAAAAGTTCAATCCAATAAGAGAGATATCCTGATGAGTGTTCGTAAAATTATTGCAGCAGTTACACTGGTTGCCGGAACAATTGCCGGTACTCAGACCTTCGCGGGTGATAAGATCCGTATCGCTACAGAAGGTGCCTACGCACCCTTCAACATGAAAAATGAGCAGGGCGAGTTGATTGGCTTCGATGTGGATGTAGCAAAAGCATTGTGTGCCGAAATGAAAGCAGATTGCACGATTGTTGAGCAAGATTGGGACGGGATGATTCCTGCACTGAAAGGTAAAAAGTTTGATGCCATCATTGCGTCTATGTCGATTACTGAAGATCGTCTAAAAGCCATTGATTTCACAGACCCTTACTATACAAACGCTTTAGCATTTGTAGGCGCAAAAGGTGTTGAGCTGAAAACTGACAAAGCATCACTAAAAGGTAAAACGCTGGGTGCTCAGCGTGCAACGATTGCTGGTCAGTACCTAGAAGACACTCTAGGTGATGTTGTATCGGTTAAGTTATATGACACGCAAGACAATGCTTATTTGGACATGGCAGCAGGCCGTTTAGATGGCTTGGTATCTGATAAATTCCCAGCATACGATTGGTTACGTACCGATGCTGGCGCTAACTTTGAATTTAAAGGCGACACTATCAAAACTGAAACCGTTGATAAAATCGGTATTGGTATCCGTCATGGCGAAGATGAGCTAAAAGCCGACTTCAACAAAGCTCTAAAAGCTATCGTTGAAAATGGTACATACGATAAGATCAACGCGAAATACTTCCCGTTCTCTATCTATTAAGCGCGTATAGCACGAGCACTTAGTGCTCGTGCACCCTGTTTTATACAGGTTTTACTATCAACCTATTCCCGCAGTGTGAGAATAAATTTGTTTGATTTGCACGGATTTGGTCATCTGCTATTAGCTGGAACATGGATCACTATTAAATTGGCGGTTGTCAGTTTATGCGTGGGCTTAGTTTTTGGCTTGATAGGGGCGTCAGCGAAGCTATCGAAATTTAAAGCATTAAAAGCAATGGCAACGGCTTATACCACCTTAGTGAGGGGTATTCCTGAGTTGCTGATTGTTTTTGCGATCTACTTCGGTGGGTCAGCGATGGTGATGTCGATTGCGAGTCTCTTTGGCTACGATGAATATATCGAAATCGATCCATTTATGGCGGGTGTAGCGGCTCTCTCGATAGCATTTGGTGCTTATGCGACAGAAGTCTTTCGTATGGCTATCTTGTCGATCCCCGTAGGCCAGTGGGAGTCAGCCCAAGCACTGGGAATGAGTCGAAGTAAAACTTTCTTTAAAATTATTCTGCCGCAAGTATGGCGCGTGGCTTTGCCTGGATTAGGCAATTTATTCCAAGTATTGCTTAAGGATACTGCGTTGGTATCAGTTGTCGGCCTGCAAGACGTTATAAGACAAGCGACAACCGCCATTAGTGCAACAAAAGAGCCTTTCACTTTTTATTTGGCAGCTGCTGTTATCTATTTAATCCTGACCGCGATAGCAACCGGTGCGACTCTGTGGATGGAACGAGCCTGCAATCCACAAGCGAGGTATAAAGGATGAATTGGGATTGGGATGTCATCATCAAATACTACCCTAAGTTGCTTGAGGGGGCATGGTTAACGCTTGAACTGGTTGTGATATCCGGTTTGATCGGAGTGATGCTTGCAGTGCCGATCGCGTTACTACGCGCATCCAAAAGCCCTTGGGTAAGGTTCTTGCCTTTCTGCTTTATCTATTTTTTCCGTGGTACACCTCTGCTGATACAGATCTTCTTAATCTACTATGGAGCATCTCAATTTGACGCTGTGCGTGAATCGGCCTTGTGGGTTGTGTTAAAAGAGCCTTACTGGTGCGCAATTATTGCTTTCACACTCAATACGGCGGCTTATAGTGCAGAGTTGTTTAGAGGTGCGATTCAGGCTATCCCCAACGGTGAGCTAGAAGCAGCAGACGCCTTTGGAATGGACTGGTGGACTAAAACGCGACGTATTGTGCTACCAAGAGCTTTTGGTATCGCACTGCCTGCATATGGTAATGAAGTGGTGTTGATGTTGAAGAGTAGTGCACTTGCATCGACTATTACTTTATTAGACCTCACTGGTATGGCGCGTACGATTCAAGCGAGAACCTATACCCCTGTCGAACTCTTTACCGCAGCGGGGGTGATCTATCTCTTGATGGCCGCTGTCGTGATCGGTGCGTTCCGATTGATGGAAAACCGCTTTAATCGTTATCAGTATTACAAACCATCCGTTGATCCGCTGGGTGTAGAAAAGCAGTAAGTTACGTATCTTAAAAGGCCGGTCAGTTAAAGTTGTCCAACCGCAGGACAGTTTTTAACGTACCGGCCTTTTTTTATTAGCGAGCAGCGCTTAATTGGGCCAAATAACCTGCTTGATAGTCTGGGTATTTAAACCTGAACCCTTCTGACTGAATCAGTTGGCTGTTGCAGCGTTTACTTCCTCCGCGTCGAATCTCTCTCTCCTCAGTAATCTCAACCTTCAGTTGCTGGGCCATCCAATGCATCACCTCTGAAATAGGTGTCGGAGCGTGATCGCTGGCTAAATAGATCGACTTAATAGGTTGATCGGTACAGA
This sequence comes from Neptunomonas sp., assembly GCA_036804365.1. Classification (GTDB taxonomy): domain Bacteria; phylum Pseudomonadota; class Gammaproteobacteria; order Pseudomonadales; family Balneatricaceae; genus Neptunomonas. Next base: position 2,950 of record DAIRSP010000002.1, read on the forward strand.
GCTTTTCAATTAAAAAGCTCAGCACTCCTGCACAATCATCGCGATGAATGCGGTTGCTGTGATGTATTGGCAATGCGGGTGCTACGATACCCTCTTTAACGGTATTGAGAAGGTGGTTGCGCCCAGGGCCATAAATGCCGCTAAATCGAACGACGGTGGCATTCTCATAGCGTAAAGCTAGTTGTTCTGCGGCTAGCATAATCCTGCCTGTCTCTGAGTCAGGCGCGGTGGGTGATTGCTCATCGACCCAGCTATGGTCTTTCTGACCATACACGCTGGTACTTGAGGTGAAAAAAATATGCTTCAGCGGTTTTGTAAGTGCCGCGAGTATATTGTCTAAGCCAGAGAGATAGGTGTCCGTATAGCCCTGAATACCTCCGCCACCCGCTGCGGCGCAATAGACTAAAACATCAATGCTTGGTAAATTTGATAGGGTATCTTTATTACAGAGATCAGCTGCGATACCTTGTATAGAATCGGGTAGTTGATCGATTGTGCGCCGAAGGCCAAAAACAGTGTGACCTTGAGTGACCAGTAGTTTACCGAGAGCGATGCCTACATCGCCGCAGCCTGCGATGAGTATACGTAGAGGGGTCATCTTAATCTCCATGATAATGAAGTCGCATCATAACAGAGGATTTAAAAAATGACGCTGACCGAGCTGCGTTATATTGTTACCTTGGCGAAAGAGCAGCATTTTGGACGAGCTGCTGAGAAATGTTTCGTGAGCCAGCCAACGTTATCGATTGCTGTAAAAAAGCTAGAAGACGAGTTAGGTGTGGCGTTATTTGAAAGAAGTAAAAACTCGGTACGGCTGACCGACGTTGGGGATAAGGTTGTTGATCAGGCGCAGAAAGTTTTACAGCAAGCTGAAACTATCAAAGATCTCGCTCAATTTGGTAAAGATCAGCTCGCAGCGCCGCTACGTGTTGGTGCAATTTACACCATTGGCCCTTACCTTTTCCCTCACCTTGTCTCTGAGATGCAAAGTCTCGCGCCGAAAATGCCGCTCTATATAGAAGAAAATTTCACTGCTCGTTTGCGGGAAAAGCTTCGTAATGGTGAGCTTGATGCAATTATTGTCGCTCTACCTTTCTCGGAACCCGACGTCGTGACACGGCCTCTGTATGATGAGCAGTTTGTGATGCTTCTGCCAAAGCAGCATCCTTGGTGTGAGTTGAAATCGATCGACTCTACTCATTTAGCTAAGACAGAATTGTTGTTATTAGGAGAAGGGCACTGTTTCCGAGATCAAGTGTTAGAGTCTTGCCCTACATTGCAGCAAGCGATACAGCACCAGCATACAATTACAGAGGGTAGTTCCCTAGAAACGATCAGGATGATGGTGGCGAGTGGTTTGGGATCGAGTGTACTGCCTGTTTCGGCTACCAAAGGTCATTATCAATCGGATTTAGTAGCCATTAAGCCTTTTAAAGCACCGCAGCCGGTACGTACTGTTGCTGTCGCATGGCGAGCCAGTTTCCCACGGCCTAAAGCGATAGATGCATTGGTGGAGGCGATTAATCGATCGCAAAAGGCTATCTATGAGGGTGCAGCATAGTCCGTGGCCAGTTCTCCAGCGATTACATCACTTAAGGGCGTCGGTGCGGCTATCGCGCTTAAATTAGAGAAGCTGGGTATCCGAACGATACCTGATCTTTTATTCCATCTTCCTTCTCGCTACCAAGACCGCACCCGAATTGTTCCGATAGGATCATTACGTCCCGGCGATGAGTGCGTTATTGAAGGAACTGTGCGTGCCGCGGATATCCTAATGGGGCGCCGTCGTGCTTTATTGTGTCGAATACAGGATGGAACAGGGACGCTCTCGTTACGTTTTTTTCACTTCTCTGCCGCACAAAAGAATGGCCTCACGGTTGGCAAGTCAATCCGTTGCTTTGGTGAGGTAAGACCCGGAAGTGGCGGCCTTGAAATTATTCACCCTGAATACCAAGCTAGCGAGTCGAATGCTTTAAAGCCGATTGATGAGCACCTGACACCGATTTATCCCATGACAGAAGGGTTGCAGCAGTCGAGGATTAGAGCCCTAGTGCAGCAGGCATTAGGTTGGCTTGAAACGGGTGTTGTTGTCGATCTTTTACCCCAGTCTTTGCGAGCTCAGTGGCGTATCCCCGATTTGACCGACGCGTTACGTTATCTGCATGCCCCCCCCGTCGATGCTAATCAGCATTTGCTGCTTGAAGGAAAACATCCTGCGCAGCGCCGTTTGGCATTCGAAGAGTTACTGGCACATCATCTCACTCTGATGCAATTGAGGCATAAGGTACAGGAGCAGGGAGCACCGGTTCTTTTAGGAGAGGAAGAGCTCAAAACCCAGTTTTTGAGACAATTGCCTTTTGCGTTAACGCAGGCTCAACAGCGTGTCAGTGCCGAGGTTGCATTTGATCTAACCCAACCTGTCCCTATGTTGCGTCTTGTGCAGGGAGATGTCGGATCGGGTAAAACTGTTGTTGCTGCACTGGCTGTGATACAGGCTGTCGCAAACAGGTATCAGGCTGCAGTTATGGCTCCTACGGAGATATTGGCCGAGCAGCACTATGCCAATTTCAGTCAATGGATGGAGCCGTTAGGGATTAAAGTGGCATGGCTGGCGGGGAAGGTGAAGGGCAAGCAGCGGCAAACACAGCTTGCTAGCATTGCAGATGGCACAGCGCAGGTTGTGGTGGGCACGCATGCGCTCTTTCAAGAGGAGGTCAGGTTCTTTAATTTGGGTTTGGCTGTTATTGATGAGCAACACCGCTTTGGTGTACATCAGCGTTTAAGTCTCAGAGAAAAAGGGCGTGATGGTCAAAGGACACCGCATCAGTTAATTATGACAGCGACACCCATACCTCGCACATTAACCATGAGTGCCTATGCGGATCTTGATTGCTCGGTTATCGATGAATTGCCTCCGGGACGAACGCCCGTGAGTACTGTGCTGATTGATGATGTTAGGCGCGAACAGGTGATAGAACGGGTTCGCTCGGCCTGTCTTGCGGGTCGCCAAGTCTATTGGGTGTGTACTTTGATTGAGGAATCAGAGGCGTTGCAGTGCCAAGCAGCAGAAGTTGCAGAACAATTGCTCAAGGAAACTCTGCCTAATTTGCGGATCGGCTTAGTCCATGGGCGAATGAAGGCGGCAGAAAAAACTGAGATCATGCGTCAGTTTAAGGCTATGGAGTTGGATCTGTTAGTCGCTACCACTGTTATCGAGGTGGGTGTGGATGTGCCTAATGCCAGTGTTATGATTATTGAGAACCCGGAGCGTCTAGGGTTATCTCAATTGCACCAATTACGTGGCCGTGTAGGACGTGGGTCTGTCGAAAGCTATTGTGTGCTCATGTATCATGCACCGCTGTCACAGCAAGGTAAGCAACGGTTGGCTGTTATGCGAGAAACTACTGATGGGTTTCGTATTGCAGAGAAAGATCTAGAGTTACGAGGGCCTGGCGAGATGTTAGGTACACGCCAAACCGGTGTGATGCAGTTTCATATCGCAGATCTACAGCGTGATTCCGATATGTTAGATAGGGTGCGGCAGGTAGCTGAGCAGCTAGTAGGACAGCCGGATATCATTCGTGCAATCACATCGCGTTGGTTAAGGTCAGGAGAAGAGTATGGTCATGTTTAAGAAAAAGCGAGGTGTGTGTGTCAGTCACTGAAGAGCAAATGGCCATTATCGCCGAGCAAATTGGTAGGGAACCTGTAGGTCTTCTTGGGGTTGCCGTTGCAACGCCAGCGGGGGTTCCTCTCGTCTTGCAAATGCGCTCGTTGGTCGATGATATACCCTTTCCAACACTTTACTGGTTGTCCTCCAAAGACTTGTGTAAAGCGATAGGTCAAATCGAAGGAAAAGGGTGGGTAAAAGAGATAGAAGCCCGTTTGGTTGACGATGAATCACTTCGTGAGGCCTATTTGGAGAATCAAAAATCCTATATCGCGAAGCGTTGGGAGTTGATGTTGCCAGAAGACAGAGCGCGTATTGACGCGTTAGGCTTTACCGATATGTTTGAGCGTTATGGTATTGGAGGTATTTCTCGTTGGGATAAGGTGCGCTGCTTACATATGCAATATGCGCATCATTTGGCTGAAGGCAATGTTATTGGTGCATTGATGGACTCAACCTTTGGCTTGAATGAGCTTGTTTGTAACCGCTAACTGCTTGATGACCGTCACCTTGATAGAGATCAAAGGCGAAAGGTATATATAAGCGTACTCTAAAGTAGTAATAACAGGATTGAGGTAGTGGAAATTTCGTCCGCACCTCACTAATTCATGACGGAAAGCATAGTTATTATGCAAAGGAGTTGTTTCGTGAAATTAACCAAGTTAGCCACTATTTTAGTATGCACTTTAGGTTTCGCTTCTGTGTCAGTCATGGCAGCGGATATGACGCAAGATCGCCTTCGAGATAAAACTCAATTGGATGATAAGGTTCAGTTGAGAGATCGGGATCAAGTACGTGATCAGGATCAGATCTATGGCAGTCAATTGATGACTAATGAAGAGCGTTTACAGTATCAATTGAAAATGCAGTCGGCTACGACAGCACAGGAGCGCGAGACGATAAGAGCTGAGCATCATGTTCAGATGTTGGAGCGCGCTAAAGCTAAAGGAGTGACGTTACCTGCTGAACCTGGCTCACAAGGCATGGGAATGGGTCAAGGGCAAGGCTCCGGTGGCAAAAAATAGTCGAAAAAAAGAGCAGACCTTGGTCTGCTCTTTTACTATTAGTTACCCGTTAAGTTCTTGTATTTAACCATCAATTGATCATGGGATTCTTCGTGATCAGGGTCTTTAGGAATACAATCTACTGGGCAAACTTCGACGCACTGTGGTGTGTCATAGTGGCCAACACATTCAGTACATTTGTTTGGATTGATCTCATAGATCTCTTCGCCCGGAGAAATTGCTTCGTTCGGGCATTCTGGTTCGCATACATCGCAGTTGATGCATTCGTCGGTAATAATTAATGCCATTTCGGCTACCTCACTGGCTCACAAGGTTTTACGGTTCTATATTTAGTTTAAGGCTAAATGTTCTTTTAATGCCTGATCAACAGCAGGATGAACAAATTTGCTCACATTGCCATTTAAAGAGGCGATTTCCCTTATCAATGTTGAGGAGATAAAGGAATGGTGCTCAGCAGGCGTTAAAAACAAACTTTCTGCCTGAGGTGCAAGTTGACGATTCATGTTCGCCAACTGAAATTCATATTCAAAATCAGATACTGCACGTAATCCACGTACAATAATGTTAGCATTTTGTTGCGCAACGAGATCGGCTAAAAGGCAATCAAACCCAATTATTTCAACATTAGGCAGATGACCAAGCACCTGTTGTGCTAGAGAAGCACGTAACTCAAGCGGTAACATAGGCTGTTTTTTAGGGCTTGCAGCGATAGCGACAATCACCTTATCAAACAAACGTGATGCACGATGCACCAGATCGGAATGCCCATTGGTAATAGGATCAAATGTACCGGGATAAATGGCAATGTTCATTGTTGATTCACTCTCAACCTGTTCTGCTATGCATATTAGCCTTGTTGCAAGTGCGGCATGTTAGCGGAATTATAAGAGCTGTACAAATACATTAATGGAATGTGTTGATCCAAAACAGTTATAAAAAAATAATTTTATATACCCTTTAAGAATATGTGGGGATTCGATATGCGTTCTCGTTTCATTCGAGTGTGTCAATTTATCTTAACATCGGGCATCTCTGTTTCTTTGTTAACGGGCTGTCAGGCGTTACAGCAGGTAGATAGAGGGCTATATAATGCAGCGAATACGGTCAGTCAGCAGGATAGAGTGACTGGACAGCGCAGCTTGAGTTTTGCTGGACGTAATGAGCAAATAGCTCAAGGTAATGCAGCTGTAGAGCAGCTCATTGCTGTGGAGAAAAAAGCAGGCCGTAAGATTAATGCGCAATTAGATGCCAAGGCCTATCGACGCCTCGTTACTTTATTCGATCGTATTCATCGTGTCAGTCATTTAAGTCAGGAACGCTGGGAACCTATACTTATCGATCAGGATTCCTTTAACGCCTTTACAACTGGCGGCACCTATATCGTCGTTCATTCGGGGCTGATGAAAGAGGTGCAAAGTGATGATGAGCTAGCGGTCGTGTTAGGCCATGAGATTGCGCATACCGTGGCGAATCATGTATTTGAGCGACAAACTCACCAAACGGCGGCCTTGATTGCAGGCTCAAAAGCCGCCCAGCAAGGTGGATATCAAGCTGCATTTACCCATGAGAGTGAAGTTGAGGCGGATAGAATCGGCATTCTATATGCAGCGTTAGCGGGTTTTGATCCTTATGCAGCCAGCCGCATTTGGCAGCGCCAGTATCTCAAGGAGGGTAGCGCAAGGGGGTTATTCTTCCATGATCATCCAGTCAATCCAGAAAGAGCCGCGATGAATAAACAGGTCGCTGACCAAGTAAAGCAGTATGTGATACCCGGTCGTGAAAACCCCCAGCACGCAGCTATTTTAGATAATAATGTGTTGTGGCAAAAGCGTCAGGATACCGCTAAAGCGGGTGAAGGCGGTGGGCTTAGCTCTGTATTAAGTACAGCTTTGGGGGCTTACGTTCAGCATCAAGAAACAAAAATAGAGGCTAGCCGCCAAGCTCAACAGATTCAAATCATCCAAGCGCTGGATAGTAAAATTAAAGTATTGGAGCAAAAGCGCGTCAGCGACAATGCGTGGCAAGTACTGTGGCAGAATGGCAACAATGTGGCGTTAAGAAATGTTGTGATGGGTGTGTTGATAAAGGATCGATCTGGTAAAGTTAAGCGTTATATTGCCCATATTGAGGGTGCTGTAAATCCTAGACAACGTTTTATCGGTCAATTTACCTTGCAGGATATGACGGTTGCCGAGATACAAGGGTTACAGATTAAATACTATCTGGATGACGCAACGCCTTACCGTTGAAGCGTTATTAGCAAATAGACTTGTGGTTTATTGATTCACTGTTTGATTAGAAGGATTTTTCGTGGCGCGTCGTACACCTGAAGAGGCAGAAGAAACTCGCCTCACATTGCTGCAAGTTGCTCTGCAAGAATATGCAGCGGTTGGAATTCATAATACCAGCTTAAAGGCTATCGCTGCGAAAGCAGGGGTGACTCATGGAGCACTCTATTGGCACTTCAAAAGTCGAGATGACTTGATCTTAGCGTTATGTGAGTCGCAAACATTACCGGTAGAAAGCTATTACTTGGATCAACTGCAAGCCATTGACCAAGATCCTTTGGCAGCGTTGCGCAAGTTTTTGGTGGATACCATCGTCAATACCGCTTCGAATCAGCAAGCGTTTCAGGTTTATAAGCTGTTTTATGGACGTCGATGTGAACTGCCGATAAATGAACAATTACAGGCGTTGCTCGACGCACAATGGCAGCTTTGGGAAAGCTATATCAATAAATTCTTAAAACAAGCACGGAAGCAGAAGTTGGTTGTTAAGAAAACCAAGAATCTGCCCCTAGCAACCCTGTTGTTGACTCATGCCTTGGGTTTGCTCGACAGACAGTCCTCTCTGCTTACTCCTGTCGAGTTTGCTAAATTGGTCAATCTTTCTATCTCAACCTCCATCAAGGGGATAGAAAGCATCGATTAGTCAGATTGACTAGCCGTGCGGCTGAATAGCCGGTAGGTCACTTGTCCTGCGGTTTTTGCTCGATACTCTTGCCAGTTTTCTGGAATATCTAAAAGTTTTGTTTCTGACTCCGATTCAATATAGATCAGGGCATTATCAGATAAGAGGTTGCGCTCTTCTAATAAGGTGAGAATGAGCGGTAGCAGTCCTTTTCGGAAGGGAGGGTCTAAAAAAACAAGGTCATAACGAGGTTCATTATCTGTGTTACGTGACTCTAACCAAGTAATCGCTGACATGGTTATGACTTCGCCGTTTTGGCTTTTCAGCGTATTCAAGTTGTCGCGTAATTGACGCGTTGCTTCGCTAGCTTGATCAACAAAGGTAACAGACTCAGCGCCTCTAGATAAGGCTTCTAAACCTAATGCACCGCTTCCGGCGAATAGATCTAAACAGCGTGCGCCAGGTGTTATGTTTTGTAACCAGTTGAACAGTGTTTCTCTGACGCGATCAGGTGTCGGTCTGAGCCCTTCGATTATCGGAAAGGGGACGCGGCGACTCCTCCACTCTCCACCTATGATACGTAGCATTTGCCTTGCTTCTTTAGATTGAGTTTGTATGTCGCGAGGTGGGTTTCGTCTTGGCATTTTAATATCTATAAAGGAGCTAAATTAACGATGATGGAGTGATCAGGGTCTAAAAACATTGCTATCTGTGTTTTCACTTGATCCGTGCTTATTTGATTAAGCCTATCACGAAATGCATCTGGTGATTCGATAATCTCACCATAGAAAAGTTGGCGAACAAAGTGCCGATATTTTGCATCGGCGGTACTGATTTGGTTCTCATACTGTTTTACTAAGCGCTTTTTGATCACATCAAGCTCATCTGATTGGATCTGATCGAGTAGCAGCATATTGAGTCGCTTGATTGAACTATCATCAAAGGGTTTCTTAGAAGCAACGAGCAAAAAGCTATAGCCTGTAGGCGTGAGCGGTTGCCGTTGAATTCTATAGGTCACCTCTTTTGTTTTACCTAAGCGTTGAAGGGACTGATGCAGGTAATAGAGGGCGATGAGTTGTTCGGCGTTGTTGTCTTTTGCGAGTAAAGGTTGGCCTAATAGATAGATGTTGTGTTCGCTACGGCCTTTGAGTTGTATATATTTTGGGGAAAAGAGAGGCTCTTCAACCCTTTCGGCGCTCATGGGTTTATGGTTGGCCTTGAGCAGGGATAAGGTTTTCTCAACTAATGGGTTATCAGAATCTTTTACGATAAACAGAACTTGCGGTTGCTGCGTGAAGGGAGAAAACTTAGTGCGATAATTGTCGGCTAAGTGGTTTTTAAAGTTAGCAATAGCAAGTTCTTCAGGAATATTCATCGATAGATATTGAGCCGCTTTGGCTTGTGAGTATTTCTCGATATAGGTTTCTGATGTATAGCTACTCGCGCTTTCCAGTGTGCTGCTGAGCGAATCGACAATCTCCTTATTGAGTGGGAAGGCAAGAGTCACTCTATCCTGCTCCCACGTGATCTCTAAGTCTGAATTGAGTAAGTTGTCACTGTAAATCTCTTCAAGAGCTTCGCGGTCAATTTGGTGATCTAGCGAATACGCGGGTGTTACAGCGTAGGTGACAAAAGCCTGATCGGTTGCGTTTTTGTCCTCAAAAATATAGCCCGAGCTATTCTTGATATTTTCAGGAGCAGGAAACTTAGGGGAGTTATTAGCTGACAGAATAACGATCACAATCGCAGCGACCCAAGGGACTATTTTGAGGTAAGTGCGGTTAAATAGAGGTTTATATTCTGTAGACATAAGCTTCCTGTGGCTAAGTGGCTATGCGCATCTTATCTCTATGATAAGATACCTCCTATCATTCAGGATAGACCAAGAGCATCATGATTCAGTTTGAGCATGTGAGTAAACGATACGATGAGGGCCATGATGCTCTCAAAGATGTCAGCTTTACATTAAATACCGGAGAGATGGCATTTTTGACGGGCCATTCAGGGGCGGGTAAAAGTACCCTATTAAAGTTAATCATGTTAATGGATCGACCTACCGCGGGTCATGTGGTGGTAGGTAATCAACAGTTAGCCAGTATGAGCCGTAAAGATATCCCTTTTTTGCGACGATCTATCGGCGTGGTATTTCAGAACCATCAACTTCTCTTCGATCGTTCAGTCTTTGAAAATGTGGCGCTACCTTTACGTATCAGTGGGTATGCCCCTGAAGATGCGGCTCGTAGAGTGCGCGCTGCGCTAGATAAGGTAGGCTTGCTCGATCGTGAAAAAATGAACCCGTTGGCGCTTTCGAGTGGCGAGCAGCAACGTGTGGGGATCGCTCGTGCAATCGTACACAAACCGAAAGTTTTATTGGCAGATGAGCCAACTGGTAACTTAGACCCGCAACTCTCTGAAGAGATTATGCATCTATTTGAACAGTTTAATCGTGTTGGAACCACCGTATTGATTGCCAGCCATGACGTATCCTTAATACGCCGATTGGGCCATCGTGTATTGACGTTAAAAGCTGGGAGGATGATTGCTGATGGATAAAAAACGCGGAGCCGTCAGGGTTCAGCCTCATGCATCACCGGCAACAGCCAAAGTGGCTAAACAGAAGCGTGGTGCTGTTCATCATAAAGTCGACCTTAAGGGGCAAAGCGAAAGCTGGTTTAGACATCATCTATCCGTTGCCGGTCAGTCAGTGGGCAAATTGCTATCGACACCGATAGCGACCTTGATGACAGTGGCCGTTTTAGCAATAGCACTCACCCTCCCCGGTTTTTTGTTTACCGCGTTGGCCAATGTGCAGACATTAACTTCGAGCTGGGAGGGCGAGGCGCGATTATCACTCTACTTGCAGCCTAGCATGACAGAGCAAGATGCAGATCGTTTCAGTCGCAACTTATTGCTTCGTGATGATATAGCCGCTGTTGAGCTTATTAGTGCATCGCAAGGGATGCAGGAGTTTAAACGTTACTCTGGATTTGGCGATGTTTTAGATGGTTTGGGTAAAAACCCATTACCTGCGGTAATTGTGCTGATTCCTAAAGATAAGCAGGCGGCAGCCGTTGGGATTATGCGTGCAGCGTTCCAAGCAATGCCTGAGGTTGAAGAAGCTGTACTTGATATGGAGTGGTTACAGCGTCTAGATGCAATGTTAGCACTCGCTAAACGCGCAGTCTTTGTTTTAGGTATTTTGTTAGGTTTAGCCGTGTTATTGGTGGTTGGTAATACCATCAAGATGGCGATAGAAAGTCGCCGAGATGAAATCGTGGTCAGCAAGTTAGTCGGAGCTACCGATGCTTGGGTACGTAGGCCCTTCTTATATACCGGTTTTTGGTATGGCTTATCTGGGGCCGTTCTCGCTTGGTTAGTAATTCAATTTGCTTGGCTAATGTTAAAGATGCCGGCGACAGAGCTTGCGCAACTGTATCGAAGTCAGTTTCAAATTACTGGCTTGGATTGGATGGGCACCTTGGTGCTTTTTGCGACAAGTATTCTGTTAGGTTGGATCGGGGCATGGTTTTCTGTGCGCCGCCACTTGAGAGAGATTGAGCCCCGTTAAAGGATGATTGTTGCCTATTTTGCAACGGACTCATTCTTGTACTAGGCTTGTCATTTGTTGCATCAAGGGTTATCTTTTCCCACCCTTGATAGGTTTTCGAGGGAACTTTTTGCAAGATTTGGCGTCATATCAGTACAGCGAATATACGTTGAACAATGAGGTATATATTTAAAATGGGCAAAAGCTTACAACTCATCGAGCATGTTAGTCCGGGTCAAAACTTGGATGCTTATGTGCAAACAATCAGTACTATTCCCGTATTGAGTGTTGAAGAGGAGCGCGCGTTAGCTGATCGTCTTTTTTATCAAAATGATTTAGAGGCAGCTCGTCAGTTGGTTCTTTCTCATCTACGTTTTGTCGTTCATATAGCACGTAGTTACTCCGGTTATGGGTTACCTTTAGGTGATCTAGTACAGGAAGGTAATGTGGGCTTAATGAAAGCAGTTAAGCGTTTCGACCCAGAGATGGGTGTGCGTCTTGTCTCCTTTGCTGTGCACTGGATCAAGGCAGAAATGCATGAGTATATTTTGCGCAACTGGCGTATCGTTAAAGTGGCCACCACCAAAGCTCAGCGTAAACTGTTTTTCAACCTCCGCTCTCAGAAAAAGAGCTTGGGTTGGATGAGTAATGATGAGGTGACTGCTGTCGCATCCGATTTAGGTGTGGATGAGCATACTGTTCGTCAAATGGAAGGTCGGATGGCCTCTGTTGACACCTCATTTGATATGAGTGTTGATGACGATGAAGACAGCGCTGGGTATTTAGCGCCTGCGCAATACCTAGAAGATCATTCTGCTGATCCTGCGTATCAACTTGAAGCGTCAAATTGGGAAGAAGATTCTCAAGCGCGCTTAATGGGTGCAATGGATAACCTAGATGAACGTAGCCGAGATATTTTAGCTCAACGTTGGCTAGTGGATAATAAAGCGACCTTACATGATCTCGCTGCAAAATATAGTGTATCTGCAGAGCGTATTCGTCAGTTAGAGAAGAACGCAATGAAGAAACTGAAACAGGCGATGGGGCAAGAATTCCAGCCCGCTTAATGAACCGCTCAAAAGATCTCATACAGAGCCGCTTCTAAAGCGGCTTTGTTATTTCTGTTAGTTATCTCATGTTAAGTTCGGTTTCGAAGGATAGGCTCTAATGAAAGAGAGATATTTAGCTATCTTTGCTGCGTTGAGCGGGGCGTCAGCTGTTGCGATAGGTGCTTTTGCCGCGCATGGTCTAAAAGCAGTGCTGACTGATAACTTAATGAACGTCATGCAGACCGCCGTGCAATACCAGTTTTACCACACGCTGGCGCTCTCGTTAGTCTGTGTTTTATTGCAAACACAGATGAGCCGTTGGTTAATTGCCAGTGGCCGCTTATTTGCGTTGGGTATTGGACTCTTTTCGGGAAGTTTATATCTGTTTACTTTTAGCGGTATCCATTGGTTGGGTTTTCTAACACCCTTAGGGGGATTAGCGTTTATAATGGGTTGGCTTTTGCTAGCGATGCATTTTTTTAAACGAGATACTGTTTAAATATGTTGATTAAGCTAAACAAGCGACCCGAAGGCATTATTGGATAACATTAATCGAAAATATAGTTGGCGTTAATGACAGAAGAACAGAAGTACATGCGAACAGTACGCAGCTTTGTGATGCGTGCGGGTAGAACAACAGAAGGTCAACAGAAAGCATTAGATGATATATGGCCTGAAATGGGGTTAGAACTCAAGAATGGGTCTGTTGATCTGGTTCAGTTGTTTGGTAGGGATGCGCCTGTCGTATTAGAAATTGGCTTTGGTATGGGGGACTCATTAATTGAGATGGCAACCCAACAACCTGAGAAAAACTACATTGGTATTGAAGTGCATAAACCTGGTGTGGGGCGTTTATTAGCTCGTGCACATGAGGCTGGTTTAACGAATATCCGTGTGTATGCAGAGGATGCAGTACAGGTTCTGGCACAATGTATTCCTGATGCTAGCTTGTCAGCATTACAGCTGTTCTTTCCCGATCCATGGCATAAAAAAAAGCACCATAAACGCCGTATTGTTCAGCCCAATTTTGCACAAACGATTCGCAAAAAACTTAAAGTTGGCGGTCACTTCCATATGGCCACTGACTGGGAAAACTATGCCGAGCATATGATGGAAGTGATGACTGCTGCTGAAGGTTATCAAAACCAAGCGGGAGATGGGCAGTATTCTCCTCAGCCAGAATGGCGTCCAGTCACCAAGTTTCAGCGCCGAGGCGAACGCTTAGGTCATGGCGTATGGGATCTAATTTTCGAGCGTACTCTGTAGAGTTAGCGTCTCAGTATGTTTCTACCCTGAACCCTTGGTGAAGGGTAGATAGTTTTTGGTGCCGAAAAAGTTGGTTTGTTCTATAATCACTGCACAAAAATTAGACAATTGAGAATAGTATGGCGAAAATTCGTTCGTTATTAGCCGCTAGTTTTGGCTGCATTCTGGGGTTTACTGCCAGTGTATCGCACGCTATCAGTTATGTTGCACCTGAGGTCGATAATCAAGATCGCCCGTATGTGGGTTTTAAATGGATGCTAAATGACATTGCTTCGCCCGAGTTTTCCCTAGGGTTTAGACACGCTCAGGTGAACGCTGATGGCGATGTAGAGGGCAATGATCTATCCATGACATTTGATATAATGGATGGTTTCTCATTTGACGAAATCCGTGCTAAATACCTGAATGGTGGACAAGATTTACAGGGTGAGTTTAGCTTGGGTTATGATTTCACCTCAGGTTATTTCGCCGGAGTGAGTGGTCAGGGACCGGTACTGAACTTGGGTGTCGACTACCTGTTTAAAGCAGAGTCTCCCTTTGATCCTTATTTTATGTTTAATACGATAAAAAAATATGATGATCCTGCGTGCCCGCAGAACTGGAATTTCAGCTCGGGACTTTGTTACCCAGCGGTTGATTGATGTAGGTTGAAGCATGAATAAAAAGCCGATGTGTCTATTAATGATCTGCTTAGCGCTCTTTATGCAGCTAGGGAGCTTTAATGGTGCTTCGGCATCACCGCATCACTCAATGAACTCCGCTTATGTACCAATTTCAATGAGTGATTGCCAATCGGCAGATGTGGATAATCCACATTGCGCCTCTATAAGCACGTGTATAGCGTCCCACTGCTGGGGGGCTCCTGCTATTTTTCCGGCAGGCGCTAACGTTGAGCTAATCTCGTTATCCATTAGATATTTACCCATCCAAACGGAGCCACTAGCTCCCCACATTTCTCTTTTAGAACGTCCACCTACAGACGCCTGATTGTTTCATTTATTGTGCTTTACCAATCGCTGTTTTTCCCAAATATGTAGGGGGCATTATGTCCAATCTAAATAAAAAATCATTGCTTGCTGTTGTGTTAATGAGTTCCATTTTGTCGGCTTGTTCGCAAAGCGATGCCGCAGCAGATAATACAGATCAAGAAAAAGTTACTAGCACTCAATTTGATGTTTATAAGAGTCCAACCTGTGGATGTTGTGCCGATTGGATCACCCACGTAGAGAAACATGGACATACGACAAAAGTATTTCATCCTGCAGATTTATCGGCTCAAAAAGAAGCACTGGGCATTAAACAACAATATCGTTCTTGTCATACCGCGGTGACAAAAGAGGGATATAAGTTTGAAGGACATGTGCCGGCCCGCTTGGTTGAGCAGTTTCTGAAATCCCCGCCGAGTGATGCGATTGGGTTGGCTGTTCCGGGAATGCCAGCGGGTAGCCCCGGCATGGAAATGGGTGATCGATTTACGCCTTATCAAGTACTTCTATTGAAGAAAGATGGTAGTAGTGAAGTGTATGCTGAAATTCGTACGCAAAGTGAGCAGTACTAGTTAAGCTCACTCCCTCTTTTGTTTTGAAAGAAGCGAAAGGGGGAACTGCGAAAATATGACAGAAATGTATCCCTCTTGAAACATTGTGTAACAGTTGCGCTAAGTAGGTGAAAACACCTAATTCTTTAGTAGAAAAATACGACTAAAGTCGTTTTCATATTGATCGATTGTTGCGCTGCAAAAAATTACCTTTAGGCCGAAATCAATACTCAGTAAAAACCCTTATTGCTGTTGGAGCAGTGCAGGTTTGAGTGTGTCTCTATAGGTAAGCATATGGCTTTGATAAATAGATCTCACGGAACGGAGCATCCCTATTGGGGATTTGGCCCATTCAAAATTCGATTACCCTTACTACACTATCGCTTAGAAGCGCCTGAAATCATTCAGGGGCTGGTGATGTTTGTTGTTGGCTTAGCAATGATACCTTTGCTAGAAAAGTATTTAGGTATGCCTTATGAAGCCGCGTTAGCCTTTACGTTTATTGCTGGTGTGGGTTACATCTTACCCGCATTGTTGGGTGTGCCCTTAGTACCTGGCTGGATTACACCTGCCATTCCTGTGGTACTGCTCTATCTTAAAGGGTTCGAACCAGGACCCGAAGCAATCAAGGCAATGTTTGCTTTGCAAGTTGAAGTGACCTTGATTTTCTTGATCTTAGGGGTGACTCGACTGGGTTCAAAACTAGTCGATATTATTCCTAATTCATTAAAGTCGGGCATCATCATTGGTGCTGGTATTGCAGCTATGATGGGTGAGCTTAAAGTCGGCGGTAGAATTGATGCGACACCGGTTTCTTTGATTGTGGGCTCTATTATTTCTGCTTATGTTTTGTTCTCCCTCTCTTTTAAAAATGTGGTCGAAACTAACCCATTGGCAAAGAAAATTGCGAATTTTGGGATGGTTCCCGGCATGTTGATCGCTATGGCAATTGGTTGGGCCGTAGGTGAGTATCCGATGCCAGAAGTGCAGTGGGGCATTACTCATCCTGATTTTGCGTTAATGTGGCAATATCTTGTTTTTTCGGTCGGTTTTCCAGGATGGGATGTGTTTTTGTTAGCCATTCCGACAGCGATCATTGCCTACGTAATTGCGTTTGGTGACATCATCGTTGGCTTTACGCTGGTGGATCGAGTTGATCACTTACGTGATGATGAAAAGATTGAATCTAATGTCGATCGGGTACATCTCGTCACGGCAATTCGTAACGCTTTGCATGCGTTTTTAGCACCTTGGCCCGGTTTAGCGGGTCCACTATGGACAGCCGCACATGCCACGGTTGCGGAGCGATATGCGATGGGTCGTAAAGCGATGGACTCTATCTATAGTGGTGGTGGAACATTCTGGATAACAGGATTGGTGGCGTTGTTTATTTTGCCTCTTGTAACGTTGTTTAAGCCAGTGTTGCCGATCGCACTCTCCTTAACGCTCGTGTTAACCGCTTATATTTGTATCATGGTGGGTATGGAGCAGCTCAAAAACTCTACCGAACGTGGGGTTGCGGGTATTGTTGCTGTGACCTTAGCAATGCCTGATCCTAAGTCGACTGTCTTTGCGGTTGCGATTGGTCTTGTGCTCTACTTCTTAATTGAACGTCCGAAGCTGTTGGGTAAGCATAAGCCAGAGGATGAAATTATTTTTGCTGATCAAGAAGCGAAAAATTAGTCGAAAGGAGAGATCAACCTCTGTTGATCTCTCCTAAATACTTATTACATCGGGCCGCGTGGTCCTTTGTCACCGTCCTGAAACCTGTCGAACATTTTAGCCATCTGCGTCTGTTGTTCAGGTGTAAGGATTTTAGCCATTTCAGCGCGCATACTCGCTTGCTCATCTATACGAGAGATGGCTAGGTCTGCAGCAATCTGTTTTGCTTCATTTAACTGCTTAGCATAATCGGCACTGTCTGGGTTGAGGTTACGTGTCATATCGTGCAGTTCCTGCATTTTGTCGCGCATAGCCGCCCGTTGTTTTTCTTTGGCATCAAACAAGGACTTCACTTGTTCTTTTTGCTCTTTTGTTAAGTCTAGACGTTCAGCGAGTGCATCTAGTCGACGCTCACCTCGGTTGCTATCATCATAACGACCTTCGTGCTTTTTGTGCTCACGATCATTGTCACAGCGATCTCCATCACCATGACCCATTCCTGCCATTGCGATTGAACCAACCAAAATTGCTGGGATACCGATTAGTGCCATAGTCATCTTTTTCATTTGGGAAACTCCGTGTTTGTTTGATGGAGCTATTCTGTACTTTCCAAATGCTAAGTTGGGTTTAGAGGGTGTAAAGTTAGGTAAAGGATGTTTTTAGCCTGTAAAGAGACGCTAAACTATAAGCGTCAAATAGCGGAATAGAGAAACCATGCCAGAAAATAAAGTGTTACTTGTCGATGATGATTTAGAACTAACCGAACTGTTGTCAGATTACCTATCTGCCGAGGGGTTGGACGTGTCAGTCGCTAATAATGCAGAGGAAGCGCTAGTTAGGTTTCGTAATGATGAGCTATTTGATCTGGCTGTGTTCGATATCATGATGCCGAATATGAGCGGACTTGAGCTGTTGCAGCAGTTACGCCCTCGCTATCAGGTACCCGTGATTATGTTAACGGGTAGAGGCGGTGATATCGATCGTATCTTAGGATTGGAGATGGGCGCAGATGATTACCTCTCTAAGCCATGTAATCCAAGAGAGTTACTTGCGCGAATTAGAGCCGTGCTACGGCGTGTCAAACAAGCGAAAGTGCCTCAAGTGGCTGAAGATCAGAATAAAGCCCTCTCATTCTGGGGTGTAGTCTTAGATCCGAATACGCGAGAGGTGAACTTTCATGATACACCGATCGAGATGACGAGCGCTGAGTTTAATGTGCTCTATCAATTTATGCTTCACCCCAGTGTGATTTTAAGTAAGTCCTTACTAACAGAAAATGTTTTGCATCGCCCTTTAACGGCGTACGATCGAGCCATAGATGTGCACGTGAGTCGAGTGCGACAAAAGCTGGCTGCGGTTATCGGTGAAAAAGAGATTATTAAAACGGTCCGAGGCGAAGGGTACCTGTTTGTGAGTGATCAATAGCATGAAACGCTTCAATCGGTTGTTTTGGAAAATATTTCTGGCCTTTTGGCTTGCCAGCTTTAGCGTGATTTTAGTCACGGTTGTGCTCATCGGTGAAATTTCTGAACGTGATAAAACGCGAGAGGTGATAGAAATACGTGCCAAAGCTCAAGCCGAAAAGACGATTCAGCAATATGAGCTAGGGGTATTAGATAACCCGTTGAATCAATGGATTAAACAACGCTCAGATGAGCGCGATGAGTTTAAAGAACGTCGTCCAAGACTTTTTCCACTGCGCATTTATGATGAGGATGGACGCTTAATTTTTGGTCGGCAAGGGCACGAGCATCATGAAAAAGAGATTAGTTTTAGCGTGCAATCATCCAGCGGATTGAACTACAAAGTACAACTGCCGCTAGACCCGGTCAGTAATCACTTAGCACGACTGCAAGGTTTTATGTTTTCTGTTCAGGCAGTCCTTGTGCTGATCACGTCAACCTTTGCTAGTTTTTTACTCTCTTATATCGTTGTGCGGCCTGTTAACCGGCTGAGAGAGCATGTAGAGCAATTTCATAGCGGAGGTATGCAGGTTAAAGTCGATCCTAGTCTATTAGGTCGTGGGGATGAGATTGGTGCTTTAGCACGTGAGTTTGATCAAATGGCGCTCTTTGTTGAAAAAACATTGCATTCACAGCAGCGACTTTTTCAGGATATCTCCCATGAATTACGTGCACCGTTAGCCCGTTTACAAGCCGCTGCAGGCTTAGCAGAACAGAAGTTGGGTGACAGTAAAATCACTCAGCGTATGAACCTCGAATGCGAACGGCTAAGTCGTTTAATTGATGAGATGTTGTCTCTCGCTCGCTTAGAGCATATCGAAGCTCAAGAGGGGAGTTTCAATGCGCTTAAACTGATTGAGCAAGAGTTGGCAGACCTGCGTTTTACCCAACCGCAGCGACAGGTATCATTGGTCAACAGAGTCAAAGAACCCGTTGTTTGCACCGGGAATTCAGAACTATTTGAGCGAATCCTGAGTAATACTTTTGGAAACATTTTGAAGCATACATCAGAGGCGTGTGCTGTTGATGTGGAGCTGCAGCCGTTGGGCGTGAAACGTATTCAGATCATAATTCGTGATCATGGCACGGGTGTGTCCGACGAAGCGCTAGCCTCACTCTTTGAGCCCTTCTATCGACAAAGTAACCAGACTAAAGGGTATGGGTTGGGGTTGAGTATTGCAAAGCGTGCGATAGAGCGGCTTCAGGGCACCATCAGCGCAGAAAATGCTGTTGATGGTGGACTGAAAATTACCTTGACGTTGCCCTGCTAATGCTGTGGGGCAAAGATTCCCTGATTGTTCGCTAACAGAGCCAACAACTGATCGATACTCGTGGGTTTGCAATATAAGAACCCTTGCCCCGTAAAGCAGTTATTTTCGATCAAGAAGTGTGTTTGCTCTATGGTTTCAATACTTTCCGCAGTAATTTGCAGACTCATCTTTTCAGCCATAGCCACAACGGTAGAGGCTATAGCCGCACTGTCATTGTTGTTAGGTAGGTCCACAATGAATGAACCGTCAATTTTGAGTGTATCGACCGGCATCTGTTTGAGTAATTGTAGTGACGAGAAGCCTGTTCCAAAGTCATCAATCGCGAGCTTTATGCCGTACTCTTTGACCTTTTGTAAAGGGTGTAACGACGAAGTCCCCTTACTGACCATGCCTTCGATAATCTCTAAAGTAATTTTTTGTGGTGAAATCCCTGTTTGCTCAAGTGCTTTTGAAAGGTGCGGCAAGGTTCTTTCATCTTCAAGCTGTCTGGCGGACATGTTTAACGATAGCGTGACATGATCAAACCCAGCATGGTGCACTTTAGCGAGATCCTCACAGGCTTGTGTGCTGACTTTCAAACCTAAGATTGTGATCAGCCCTGTGTCCTCAGCTTTTGCTAAGAAGTCTTTGGGAGGGATGTCGCCTTCGAGAGGGTGGTGCCAGCGAGATAAGGCTTCAATACTGATTATTTTACCTGATCTAAGGTCGATAATTGGCTGATATACCAATGATATCTGATCGTTATCAATAGCATGGCGCAGGTCGAGTTCAAGAGAAAGCGCGCGTTTAATTTCTAAGTCCATAAAGGGTTCGAAGAACGTATAGCGGTTTCGACCAGAGCGTTTTGCTTCATACATGGCTAAATCGGCATTTTTGAGCAGGTTACTCGCGACTTCGCCATCTTGATGAATGATCGCAATCCCTAAGCTAATCGTGATAATGATCTCATGCTGACCGATATGAATGGGTTGGGCAAGTAGTGCGATAATGTCACTGGCTAATCGTTTAATGAACTCAAGATCCTTAGCGTTATGGATCAAGAGCGTGAACTCATCTCCCCCAAGCCGGTAGACAGAGCTTTTCTCATCACTGCAGAAGCGTAGGCGGTTGGCGATGCTGATTAATAACTCATCCCCAACATCATGACCTAGGGTGTCGTTAACTTGTTTAAAGTGATCTAAGTCGAGCAAAAGCAGGGCGCTGACACCGGCACGCTTTTCTTCAAAAATTATATTATCTAGCTCATTACGGAATTTTCTGCGATTACCCAAAGAGGTCAATGGATCAAAAAAAGCCAGTTGCTCCATTTGTGCTTCATGCTCTTTGAGGCGTGATATGTCATCACTCACTGACACATAGTTTACAAGTGTGCCGTCTTGATCGCAGATTGGAGAAATAGATTGCAGTGCCCAGTAGTGGCTACCATCTTTACGCTTATTAACCAGCGCGCCTCGCCACACTTTTTGTTGCATGATTGTTGACCAAAGCTGCTCGTGGGTACTGGTGGGTGTTAACTTGGAACGAAGTAAGTTTGGATTTTTGCCTATGATCTCTGCAAGCTCATAGCCAGTGATTTCGGTGAATCTCTGGTTTACATATTCGATACTGCCAACGGAGTCTGTAATGAGCACCGCACTGCCACTGTTCTCTACGGCATAAGACAATTTACGGAGTTCAATGAGCTGCGTTGTATCGACATTAGTTTCTGTCACTATGACAAAGGCAGCAATTACGTCCTGATTTGCATCCCTGATAGGCGAGACAATGGCAGACACCGAGATCACTCTTTTATCTTTGCGCGTTAGGTCTCGACGAATACGATAACTACCAATACTGCCTTTAAAAAGCGCATGTAAGCGTGCCTCACTTCCTCGTACCTGTTCTAGAGGTGATACATCGAAAAATGTTTTGCCAATAATCTCATGCTGTTCATAGTCTAGGGATTTCGCAAGGGTGTTATTTGCGAAAATACAGCATCCATTCTCTTGTAAGCAGGCAACCCCGATCTTAGCATCCGAAAAAGGGCTATAAATATCGTGAATCTTCTGCAGTTGTGCGGCACTCAGGCCATTCCTAGGTTTCATAGTGTCAGTATAGATCTAAAAAAAGTATGTATTGCACATTCAACGAATAGATAAGTGTAGTCTATGCATCAATTTTTGATGTTAGTTTGCCCCTTAATTTTGTAACTGTCTTTTGATTAGACAAAAAAAAACACCTCGAAAGGTGCTTTTTTTCATAATTAAGGCTTACAACGCATCTGGACCGCTTTCGCCGGTACGGATACGAATAACCTGCTCTAAAGGCATGACGAAAATTTTGCCATCGCCAATCTTTCCAGTGTTTGCTGTTTTGCTAATAGCTTCAATGACTTGATCAAGCATATCTTCATCGATAGCGACTTCGATTTTTACTTTAGGTAAAAAATCTACTACGTATTCAGCACCACGGTATAACTCTGTGTGACCTTTTTGACGGCCAAAACCTTTTACTTCAGTTACCGTTACACCCTGGATCCCGATTTCAGATAGCGCTTCACGCACGTCATCCAGTTTAAACGGCTTAATTACCGCACTGACAAGTTTCATAGATGTCTCCTTTCTGTTGCCGATATGACTCGGCAGTCGAGCATACACTGATAAAATTTGAAATTAGTATACCCATATTTGTGGCATTGCGCATTGCCTTACAGAAAATAACAAAAGGGTGCCTAAGCACCCTTTGTCTTTTGAGATTCAATCAGTTGGTATTACTTACCTGCTGATTTGAATTCTGGGTAAGCTTCCATACCACACTCAGCAAGGTCAGCACCTTCGTACTCTTCCTCTTCGCTGATACGGATACCCATGATAGCTTTCAGTACCAACCAAACGACTAAGCTCGCACCGAATACCCATCCGAAGATAGACACGATACCTAGGATCTGAGCACCGAAGCTGGCATCAGCATTGTTGAATGGAACGGCTAGAACACCCCACATACCTACAACACCGTGTACAGAGATCGCACCAACTGGATCATCGATACGGATCTTGTCAAGTGTCAGGATAGCGAATACAACTAACACACCACCAATAGCTCCGATCAATGTAGAAACTTGAGCGGTTGGTGATAGTGGGTCAGCAGTAATAGCAACTAAGCCAGCAAGAGCACCGTTAAGCGCCATTGTTAAGTCAGCTTTCTTGAAGAGTAAGCGAGCTGTAATCAGTGCAGCGATGACACCACCTGCTGCTGCAGCGTTCGTGTTTACGAATACTTGAGCAACCGCATTCGCTTCACCTACATCAGAGAGTTTAAGTTCCGAACCACCGTTGAAGCCGAACCAACCCATCCAAAGAATGAATGTACCCAGTGTTGCTAGCGGTAGGTTTGCACCTGGGATCGCGTTGATAGTGCCGTTTTTGCCATATTTGCCTTTACGAGCGCCAAGCACCAATACCCCTGCAAGTGCAGCTGCAGCACCCGCTAAGTGAACGATACCCGAACCAGCGAAATCAGAGAAGCCTGCTTCACTTAAGAATCCGCCACCCCAAGTCCAGTAACCTTCTACTGGGTAGATGAAACCTGTCATCACAACAGAGAACGCTAGGAAAGCCCAAAGCTTCATGCGCTCTGCAACAGCACCCGATACGATCGACATAGCAGTCGCAACGAATACTACTTGGAAGAAGAAGTCAGAGCGTGCTGAATAGTAAGGAGCATCATCGCCACCTGCTAAGACAGCATCTAATGCATTCTCATCACCAATCAGTGCGCCGATATTTGGCATGATTCCGCCAGCATCGGAGCTATACATGATGTAGTAACCACACAATAGATACATCGTACATGCGATAGCATAGAGTGCGATGTTTTTCAGTAGGATCTCAGTCGTGTTTTTTGCACGCACTAAACCAGCTTCGAGCATGGCAAAACCTGCTGCCATCCACATAACCAGTGCGCCGCACATAAGGAAGTAGAATGTATCTACTGCATATTTAAGCTGGGTAAGATCACCAGCGGTTGATTTCAATAACTCTTCCATCTCGTCTGCCCTCCGTCAGGCTCGATACTAAATTCGATTAAAGCGCGTCGTTTCCAGATTCGCCTGTGCGAATACGAACAACCTGCTCTAGTGGCATAACAAAAATTTTACCGTCGCCAATCTTTCCGGTTTGAGCCGCTTGGCTAATGGCGTCGACAACTTGGTCTGCGATTTCATCAGACACAGCTGCATCAACACGCACTTTGGGTAAAAAGTCGACAACGTATTCAGCACCACGATAAAGTTCAGTGTGACCTTTCTGGCGACCGAAGCCTTTTACTTCGGTCACGGTGATACCTTGTACGCCAATTTCAGACAGTGCTTCACGCACATCGTCCAATTTAAAGGGCTTGATAATCGCCGATATGAGTTTCATGGGGTGTCTCCCTAAAGATAATCTTTTTATATCACCGACCGTTTCCTGGTCCGGTGACTGGTAACGGTTGATCTGTATAAGCGAATCTTGTGCCTGCTTTTGAAATAACCTTTTAAAACATTGGTTTAGATATATTTTTTAGGTGCTAGGTCTTGATATGCTTCAAAAAGTGGCCTTGTACTGTGCTCATTTTTTGTGCGCGCACCAAATTGGCTCGCTGAGCAGGTTGCTGTGCCCAATAAATTGCAGTTTTGTCGTGGAACCCTTACCTATCTATGGTTATAGTTGAGCTTATTAGATAAATAGGTAGGCTGAATTGATGAATGAAAAGCTATTTATGGGCTTAACAGAACAGTTAGCTCAAGTTGTCTCGGGTCTAAATCAAAGTTCTGACCTGCCAGGACACCAACAAATCAAAGGGTTACTGCAGTCGGCGCTAGGTAAAATGGACTTAGTGACGCGTGAAGAGTTTGATGCTCAGGTTGCTGTACTAATGCGTACCCGTGAAAAAGTTGAGCGATTAGAGGCTCAGGTTGCTGCCTTAGAAGAAAAAATAACTCAGTTAAGCGATTAATCGTTGCTCGTAATTGGTGCGTAGTCGCTGTCAGGTATGAAGTCGGAGTGGTGGAACGAGATGAGATGCAACCTCGCATGGATTGATACAACAGGGCGTTATATCAAAGCAACGGAGGAGTTTGCCCAGTTATGTGGCATAACACTATCCGAGTTAGAAGGAAAAACGCTTGCCGAGATCCATCAATCAGTCGCTGTTGCTGCATTAGTAGAGTTGCGTGAGGAGATGCAGGCAACAGGGCAATCGGAAGCGACCATCGCTTTGTTTGATCCTCATACGCTCTATCAATGTCGCTTTATCGCTCAACCAGAGGGTAATGTGCTGTTGATTGTTGAGCGGTCGCGACAGCAGCCTGTTATTGATCACCACGCTTATGCGCAAGGTGAGACAACCGAAAGTCAGCTCTTTAAAGCGTCTCTCAATACGCAAATAGCTTCGGCCGTTAAAGCATCAAAAAATGTGGCCTTATTAAAGCTCGAACTCGAAAAGTTTCAGTGGATTGAAGAGTCGCTAGGCGAACAGGCTTCTCGTGCCGTTATTGAGGAGGTAGTGAGCCGATTACTTAAGGGGCTTCGCGAGGGTGACACGCTATTTCGTATCCGTGCTGATGCATTTATCGTTCAGTTAGCACTTATGGACTCAGCTGAGAATGCCATGGCTGTAGCGCATCGTTTGGTTGATCAGCTGGCCTATAGTATCCGGTTTGAGCAGAAAGAGATCCACCTAGGCGCATCAGTGGGTGTGGCATTGGCACCCATGCAAGCAAAGGATGCTGGAGAGTTGTTAGGGGCAGCCAGTCAGGCTTTAAAAGCCTTGCATCGCTCTGGTACTAGCGGTGTCAGGTTATATGACCCAACGAGGCAGCGTAAAGCGCTCAACTTGAGCGATTTAGCCCAGTTGATAAAACCAGATTATCAAAGTATCTCCATTGAATATCGACCTATCTACAGTGTCTATAGTCACCAAGTGGAGGCCGCACAGTTAGTTCCCGTGATCAAAGGCGTCGCCTGTGTGGGTGAGGATGAGCAGCTGTTAACGCAGATGCTGGAAGGCGATACCGGTTGGCATACCTACTTGAGTTGGATTTTTAATCAGCTTGAAGATTCGCTGGTGCGTTTATCTCAGCAGAAAAACTTTCATGGTGTCGTTATTCGGATTCCTCGGGATGTGTTGGAGCTGCCTTCATTTTTAACCTTTATGACAACGCGCTTAACTCTGTCTGATCAGGCGAAGCAGATGGTCTTACTTGAGGTAGATGCCATCGAGACTCAAGATCATGAAGGCGTACTGTTTGATCTGGAGGCGCTTGGTTTCAGGATTGTGCTGAGTGGTTTGGGTGAATGCCTACCTACCTTGCAGCAGTTGAAAGAGTTAGAGCCGCACCTGATTAAATTAGACCATACGCTGGTTCAAGATATGGGCGATGCGAAACGTCGTCGATTGCTTGAGCAGATTG
The DNA here is from genome assembly GCA_036804365.1 of Neptunomonas sp. Taxonomy (GTDB): domain Bacteria; phylum Pseudomonadota; class Gammaproteobacteria; order Pseudomonadales; family Balneatricaceae; genus Neptunomonas. Next base: position 28,780 of record DAIRSP010000002.1, read on the forward strand.
CCGACATGGCCGCTGACCTCGATATCCCATTAGCTGCCGAAGGTGTGCAATCCGCAGGGCAGAGAATGCAGTTAGCCCATCAGGGGGTCGCATTTATGCAAGGTAACTATTTCGGCAGCCTGTTAAAAATCGAGCTACTTTTCGAGCAGTTGATTCTCGAAAAAATGTAAACTATCAATCAAACAACGTCCAAGGAAGGATGTATGTCTCTCGCTATTGTGAATACGCGTGCACAGCTGGGTGTAGAAGCACCGAGTGTCACAGTCGAAGTACATTTATCAGCCGGATTGCCCGCGCTTGCGCTTGTTGGACTGCCTGAAGCCGCAGTACGTGAAAGTAAGGAAAGAGTGCGCAGTGCAATCATTAATTCAGGATTTGAATTCCCGCAGCGCCGGATAACCATCAACTTGGCCCCTGCTGATTTACCTAAAGAGGGCGGTCGTTACGATTTAGCGATTGCTGTGGGTATTTTGGTGGCATCAGGGCAGTTACCTGCTAACAGCACAGAGCATATCGAATTTTTAGGTGAGCTTGCACTTTCAGGCGAGCTTCGGGCGGTCACAGGCGTTTTACCCGCAGCGTTGGCCTGTAAAAAAGATCTGCATAAATTATTAATACCCAGAGCCAGTACCGAAGAGGCGTCTTTAGTTAGAGGCCTAGAGATGCGCTACGCATCTCACTTGCTCGATGTTTGCCGTGCATTGTCAGGGCAGGCATCACTGGAGCTGATTGTGCCCAGAGATACAACCCCAAGCACTCAGCAGATGCAGACGGATATAAGCGATGTAAAGGGGCAAACGGTGGCTAAGCGAGCCTTAGAGATCGCGGCTGCAGGGGGGCATAATTTACTGATGAGTGGGGTACCTGGCAGCGGGAAAAGCATGTTGGCGGCTCGATTGCCTACTTTGTTGCCATCGCTGAATGAAGAAGAGCGGCTTGAAACTGCCGCTATTTACTCTGTCTCTGGACTGTCTGTTGACTCGATCTGCAATGGAATCAGGCCTTTTCGTGCACCACACCACACCGCGTCAGCAGCTGCGCTTGTGGGGGGAGGCAGCACACCTAAACCCGGTGAAATCTCACTCGCGCATCAAGGGGTTCTATTTTTAGATGAGTTGCCGGAGTTTTCTCGCCGTGTGCTTGAGGTGTTAAGAGAGCCGCTTGAGACGGGTGAAATATTGATATCGCGAGCGGCTAGGCAAGTTGCATTCAAGTCGCGTTTTCAATTAGTAGCGGCGATGAACCCCTGCCCCTGCGGGTATGCGGGTGATCAATCGGGCAAGTGCCGGTGTACGCCTGAGCAGATTCGGCGTTACCAAGATAAATTGTCCGGTCCACTACTCGACCGATTAGATCTATTCGTTAATGTAGCAGCCTTGCCCCCAGAAACGCTTTTACGCTTGGATGATCAAGTGTTAGAAACCAGTGCTCAAGTGCGATGTCGAGTTACTCAGGCGTTGGATCGTCAGTATCAGCGACAGGGATGTCGAAATAGTGTCATCCCTGCGCAACGTCTAGATGCAGTATGTCAGTTACAAGAAGAGGGAAGACAGTTGTTGTTAGCAGCGGCTACTCGTTTTAGCTTGTCAGCCAGAGCCTGTCATCGGGTACTGAAAGTTGCCAGAACGATAGCAGATCTAAATAGTCATGAAGGGGTGTTACATGCCGATGTGATGGAAGCATTGGGTTATCGCGATGGCTTAACCAAAGCGGCACGATAACGCGATTAGTCGGTGCGTAGCATATTGAGAAAGCTATCAAGGGGGACAGGGGGGCTAAATAAGAATCCCTGTACTTGGTCGCAATCGTTTTCGATCAAGAAATCGAGCTGCTCTTGGGTTTCTACCCCCTCTGCAATCACGCTTTTGTGGAGGTTGTGTGCAAGGCTGATGATAGCTCTGACAATTTCGGCATCATCTGCACTGCTGGGTGCCATGGTGATAAAAGAACGATCAATCTTTAATGCGGAGATTGGAAGTTTCTGTAACAGCGCAAACGAAGAGTAGCCTGTGCCAAAGTCATCTAAGGAAAAATCGATTCCAATCTTACACAGTTGCTCGATACTGTGTTGCACGTGCTGATCATCACTAAATAGGGATGATTCAGTCAGCTCTAACTCTAAAATACGGGTATCAATCTGTTCAACTTCCACAATGCGTTGAATGGTTTGGGCCAGCAGTTCGTGTTGGAATTGACGGAAAGAGAGATTGACGCCGAGTTTCGACAGTTGATAACCCGCGGCTTTGATCTTACGTAGGTCTTTTCCCGCTTGTTGAATCGCCCAAAACCCCATAGGGACTATCTGACCCGTACGTTCAGATAGTGGGATAAAGTCATTTGGCATAATGAGTCCATGAGCAGGATGGTTCCATCTCATGAGAGCTTCCGCACCCACAATGTTGCCCGTTTTTAGATTGATCCTAGGTTGATAGTAAAGCTCAAACTGATTGAGTTTGATGGCTGTCCAGATATCAGATTCGAGTAACCCTTGATAAGGGGGTGGAGTATCAAGTTCGGGTTGGTAGATCGAAAAACTGCAGGCGTGCATTCTTTTTGCGCGGCTTCGAGCTTGGTTGGCCTGATTAATTAAGGTATCTATCTCCCCGTCTGGGCAGCGGTAGGCTACGCCAATACTGGTACCTAAAATGTTGTCTTGGCCACAGACATCGAAACCTGCAAAGAGGGTGAGTGTTAGACCGCTAAGAAAAGACTCAGTGTCAGCTTTAAGTTGGGCTTCACTGTTTGCCTCCAGAATGACAGCGAATTCATCACCGCCAATACGGTAGAGGGAGTTGCTGGGGGCGTGTTTTTGTATTCTAGAACAAAGATCACGCAACACTTGATCGCCAACCGTGTGCCCCATGCGATGATTAAAGGCTTTAAAATCATCGACATCGATAATCATGAGGGCTAGCGGCGCATCACGGGAAAGCTTGGTTGCGAGTATTTTGTAGAAGCAAGAGCGATTGGGTGTCAATGTCAGTGGGTCGAGGTCACGCAGGGATATGATTTCTGATGCGATCGTTTGGGCTGTTAATGCCAGGCGAGTGCTCCGGTGTAGTGCTTCTTCTGTGATTCCACGCATCGAAATATAATCGGAAAAACCAGACGCTAACAGCTGTTCGCCCTGCTCCGCAGAAATACTATCAGCCATAAATATACAGGGAACCGATAGCACGGATTTGATCGAAATGATGCTAGACTCATAAGATACAGGTGCTGCTACGGTTGAATGAATCACAACTAGTTCAGGTGAGGGAACGATACTATTACATAACAATAGCTCGATTGAGCTAACAAGTTGAATGTTAAAGAGACGAGAGCCCGAAATAGATTGGGGCAGGCATTCGGCGCTTACATTCTGTGACAAAATAATTATGTTAATTGGCATCGTTTCAGCGTATCGCATTGCAGATTACAACAGGTTTCTCCAACCTAAAATGGGATCGGACCTAACCGCATCGATAGCCAACCGGTATAATAAGGCTATTCGTTTTGAGCAGCTTCAACTGTACCACGAAGAATTGAGCGTTCAAACAAGTGTTTTAAATGAATTATGAATTCAAATTTATGTTTATAACGAGCGCGTCTCGACGTTAGGTGTCATCTTTTATCTATGAGTAAACTCAATCCACGCCAAAAAGAAGCGGTTCAATACATCAGTGGTCCCTTATTGGTGCTTGCGGGTGCAGGTTCAGGAAAAACCAGCGTTATTACCCGTAAAATCGCTTATTTGGTTGAGAAGTGTGGCATAGAGGCTCGACACATAGCCGCTGTTACCTTTACCAATAAGGCCTCTCGTGAGATGAAAGAGAGGGTAGGACAGTTGCTTCCCGGTAAAACCAAGGGTTTGACGGTTTCAACCTTCCATAATCTAGGTATGAACATCATCCGCAGAGAGCATAAAGCACTTGGGTTAAAACCGGGGTTCTCTATTTTTGATGACCAGGACAGCAAATCATTAATAAAAGACCTGTTATTACACAATGACGAAGATAGCGAACAGGTAGATTATGTTCGCAATATGATCTCCAATTGGAAGAATGAGATGGTTTCGGCAGAGCAGGCCGAGAGTTTTGCTAAAGGGCCGCAAGAGATTTTAGCTGCGCGGGCTTATGAAGCTTACACTCGCCATTTGCGTGCCTACAATGCTGTTGATTTTGATGATCTGATACTTGTCCCTGTGCAATTGTTTGAAAAGCATCCTGACGTGCTGGAACGCTGGCAAAACCGGATTCGCTATCTGCTGGTGGATGAGTATCAAGATACCAACTTAAGTCAATATAAAATGGTGCGTCAACTCGTTGGTCATCGTCATGCGCTTACTGTCGTAGGTGATGACGATCAGTCCATTTATGCCTGGCGTGGCGCTCGTCCAGAGAACTTGGAGCAGCTTCAAGTTGATTTTCCTAGCCTCAAAGTCGTTAAACTGGAGCAAAATTACCGTTCCACAAGCCGCATACTAAAAGCGGCCAATACTTTAATCGCTAATAACCCTCACGTATTCCAAAAAACACTCTGGAGTGAAATGGGGTTCGGTGATCCTATTCGTGTTGTACATACCCGTAATGAAGATGCAGAGTGCGAACGGGTTGCGACTGAGATCTTGGATCAACACTTACGTAAACGCACCCCCTTTAAAGACTTTGCGATTTTGTACCGAGGTAACCATCAAGCACGGTTATTGGAGCTAAAACTGCAAGCGTATCAAGTGCCCTATAAACTGTCAGGTGGCACCTCCTTCTTTGCTCGAGCCGAGATCAAGGATCTAATGTGTTATCTCAAAGTATTGGTGAATCGTGATGACGACAATGCTTTCTTGCGGATTATCAACCTCCCTCGAAGAGAGATAGGCCCTTCAACACTTCAAAAACTCGGAGAATATGCATCTGAACGTCAAGTTAGTATGTTTGATGCGTGTGAGGAGATAGGGTTAGAACAGGTGCTCTCGGCGTCAGCTGTCGAGAAGCTGCGCCGATTTACTAAATGGTTACATGAAAAATATCGCCAATGTTATGAGTCAGATCCCATCCAAACGATTCGTGACCTGATCTACGATATCGACTACGAAGGCTGGCTACAACAAAATGCATCTAGCGATAAAGTCGCAGAAAAACGTATCCAGAACGTTTACTTCCTTGTGGATTCGTTACGCAATACCTTAGAACGGTTACAAGAGGATGATCCTGAGGCCGGTATCGAAGAAGCTATCGCACGTCTAATCTTAATCGACTTGATGGATAGGCAAGAAGAGGAGGATGACTCCAACCGTGTACAGTTGATGACGCTTCATGCCTCAAAAGGACTTGAGTTTCCGCATGTATATCTCATAGGTATGGAAGAAGAGTTGCTTCCTCATCGCAATAGCATTGAAAACGGTGATATTGAAGAGGAACGCAGACTCGCCTACGTGGGGATTACTCGAGCGAAAGAAACTCTGACGATTACGTTGGCACGACAGCGAAAGCAGTTTGGCGAGCTTTTAGATTGTTTGCCAAGTCGTTTTTTGGAGGAGCTTCCGCAGGATGACTTGCAGATAGAAGGCAATGGGGAAAAGAATCCAGAGCTTAATAAAGCTAGAGGCAGGGCAACTTTAAATAGCCTTAGGAATATGTTTGATGATTTATAAAAAAAGGCTGCGAATGCAGCCTTCTTTATCGATAAATCAGAACTTATTTAGCACTGTCCATCATGTGTTGAATCGCTGCTTTTAGCTCATCATCAGAACAGGTCGCACAGGTTCCTTTAGGCGGCATTGCATTGATGCCACTGATGGCTGTTTTCAGTAATGCATCGATACCTTTAGCGCCGCGGTCAGCCCATTCGCTAGTGCCGAACTTAGGCGCGCCAGCAACACCAATCGCGTGACAAGCTGCACAAGAAGCTGTGTAAACCTCTTCGCCAGAGCGTGCGCCGCCCGTGCTAGCCGCTGCAACAGCGCCACCACAAGAATCATCGCCTTCGATACATACTTTACCGGCTGGCTTAATACGCTCAACGATCTTTTCATCAGCAGTCGCAGCATTAACAGAAGCTGATAACGCAACGCTCAAACCCAGAATGCTTAAAACAGAAGCTACTTTAGCAGTCAATTTCACAGTGGTGACCTCATTACGGTTACGAGTGGATGCTAAATAAGGAAGCATCGTTAGAATAATTTTGCTGAATTATACCCACAAAAGAACCTAACGAAAATGGGGTTTATCTGCACCTTATGGCTTATATCAACCTTTAGATCATATTTTATAACGAAAATAAGCGGGCAGGTGGATGAAGAGTCCTGCATCAAGAGCTGTTTATCGGCCTTAATGATAGGGATGACTTGGCAAAGCTATCAATGCACCGTATGATTACGTCCCTGAAAACTTCCTGATTTTGCGCCCGTAGCTCAGTTGGATAGAGTAGCAGGTTCCGATCCTGTTGGTCGGGGGTTCGACTCCCTCCGGGCGCGCCATTTTTTTATCTTCCTTTCTGTTTTTTTGCTATTCTGACATTGTTACTTCATTCATGATGTCGTATGGCTTGTTTGATGCAAATCATCCACCAAGCGAGCATTGTTATGAATATCAGGCTATTTAAACACTAAATAGAGTGTTTTCTACTGTGTAGTTCAACCAAAGCGGATCCCAATGAGCGGCATCTGAGCAGACTAAGACGTTACTCAAGGAATACTCTATGTGATTAACTGCATCGTTTACTTTAATTCCTGCCCAAGCAATTTCGATAGGATATGAGTCATCAGAGAAACCGCTAGCTTCAATATCCAGAACGAAGGCGTTTTTGAAGTCGACACTTATCATAGTGAAGCCATATAGCTGATTCCACGAGACTGTTTCTCGATTGGTTGGCTCAGATCGGAATTATCAGCATAGGTTGTAAGTTGCTTATCGATAGCTTGGGGGGAAGAGTCAGCGCAGCGTGTTTTAGGCATCCGATGTTAGATGTAAGTAGGGGTGGATACTGGATGAAAATTAATGTTTGATAAAATCATTTCATGGAATAGAAATCCCTTCGATATGAATCTAAAAACACGTTTCTTGCTACTGATCGGTACATTGTTTGTTGTATCAGCTTTGATTGTCTGGGTTTTGGTTAGACAGTTATCTGAAGAGATCGTCGAGCGCTGGGCAGTTAGTTATATAGAAACGCAGGTTCTGTATGATAAGTCCCGTACCTTACAGCCTATTCAACGTGAAATTGCACTCTCCTTTCAGCTAGCAGGTAATAACCTCATTAAGGAGTGGGTGCTTTCTCCTCAAGACCCCTTACTCAAAGAGCAAGCCATTGCGGAGATGGAGAGTTTTCGTAACAATTTTAGTGATCGTAGCTACTTTGTTGCTCTTCTTGATAGCGGCGAATATTACCACAACAATGCAGCTAATGAGTTCGCAGGCCAACAATACCGATACACGCTGGATCCGAAAAAGCCTGCGGATAGTTGGTTTTATGACATTATTTCCCAAAACAGGGATATGCACCTGAACGTTAATCCAGATGAAACGCTTAAAGTAACTAAGCTTTGGATCGATGTGTTGATTCGCGATGGTGATCGCATACTTGGTGTTGCCGGTACAGGGTTAGATTTAACCGATTTTATCAATGATGTAGTCGAGCAGAATAAACCTGGAATATCCAGTGTCTTTACCGATCAAGATGGGGCTATTCAAATATATCGCCAACAGCAGATGATCGACTTCGGAAGCATCACCAAACAGGCTTCCGATAAAAGTACGATCAAACAACTCATAGCTGATAATCGTGAAGCGGCGGTTGTTGAAAAGCTTATGAAAGAGCTGAAGCTGTCGTCTAGTCAGGTGAAAACCACATTTGTGACGCTAAACGGGAGTCGCTATCTTGCGGGTATTGCTTATATTCCAGAAATCGGCTGGTATGAGATTACGTTAATGGATCTCAACGTTGTGTTGCCCATTTCTATCTTCAGTAGCATCTTACTCGCTTACGGCATTGCTTTACTGACAATACTACTGGTTGTGCACTTTAGTATCCGGCAATATGTTATTAGGCCGTTGGCTCGATTAGAAGGGGCCATGGGTAGCCTCAAGAGCGGTAAGTTTGATTCAGAGTTTCAAGATGCCAATCGTCATGACGAAATAGGACGCCTCCTAACACATTTTAGTAAGATGTCTAACGTGGTTAAACAAGCACAAGAGACACTAGAAGATAAAGTTAGGGAACGTACTTTAGCGCTTGAGCATCTCAGTACAACTGATTCATTGACTGAGTTGCTCAATCGACGAGGAATGTCAGAGCGCCTGCAAAAAGAGTACGAAGTACTTCAGCGTGAAGCGAAGTCTTTTGGTGTTATTTGGATTGATCTTGATAACTTTAAAGTCATTAATGATAGCTTTGGACATGATATTGGCGATCGGTCTCTCGTAGCAGTTGCTAAACAAATCCGAACCATTTTGAGAGGTTATGATGAAGCTGCTCGATGGGGTGGAGACGAGTTTTTGATTCTGATTCGTGATGCCTCGTCGGATATTATGGCAGAGTTGGCAGCGAGATTAGTCAGTACCGTCAGTCAGTTAGAGCTTGATATCCCTGATATGACGTTGTCATTGAGTGCCGGTACTAGCATAGCCTTACGTGAGGAAAGCTTGCAAATGACATTGGCAAGGGCCGACAAAGCGCTGTATAGAGCTAAGGAAGAGGGGCGGAATTGCTACCGTTCCGCCGACTAAAAAAGTGACGACTTGCTGGATAAACGCAACGTTTGGTAGTTTTACCCGTTAGGTAAAGTGTTTACTCCTCAAAAGGTAGCGGTTGTTCTGTATCGCGTCTTACCTCAAATACGTTGAGCGTCATGGCTACAAAGGCGTAATAGCCGTAAATGCCAATAAGCTCAACGAGAGCTACTTCGCCTAGTAGCTCTTTGCCGCGTTGATAGTGAGCCGTTGATACGCGTTTGGTAGCGTAAAGCTCCGTCCCAATTTGGTAGATGATCTCTGCTTCAGGGTCACTGAATGAAGGCTGATGACCCTGTTGTAAGGCATCGATGATCTCTGCTTCTAATCCTGCTGAACGCGCGATTGGTTCATGGATCTGCCATTCGGCTTGTGATTGCCATTGTGCGGCCGTCACAAGAATGGCAAGTTCTGATAGGCGTAACGGAAGTTGCGTGTCATAACGGCAAAATGCACCGAGAGCTTGGGCGCGATCAGCTAATGCTGGGCTATGGACCCATGCGAGAAAGGGGCCATCTAAATTGCCTCTTGGCCCTGTCAAAATCGCGTTGACCACACGTTTTTGCTCTGCGGTCATATTTTGCTCGTTGAGCTCGGTTAATCGTGATTGCATCGCTAACTCCTAAACACCAATTGAGTTAAGTGCCCGGTCGATTGAGCGCGCTAGTTTATCGACCAGTTCATCTAAGTGGCTATCTAGTAAAATAAACGGTGGCGCGAGCAAGATGTGATCGCCATTAAGTCCATCAACGGTGCCACCCATGGGATAACACATCAAGCCTTCATCCATCGCTGCTGCTTTGATTTTTGCGTGTAGTTTCAAGCTTGGATCGAAGGTTGATTTGGTTTCGCGTGATTGAACGAGTTCAATACCACGGAAGAGGCCGCGGCCACGAATGTCACCGATGTTAGGGTGCGAATCAAAACGCTCGTGTAATCTTGCGTTTAAGCCGTTTCCGAGCTCAATGACACGTGAGAGTAGACCTTCTTTCTCAATGGTGTGTTGGACAGCGAGTGCAGCTGCACAGGCGGTCGCATGGCCTATGTAAGTATGTCCATGTTGAAAGAAGCCGCTACCATCACGAATGGCAGAGTATATTTTATCGCTAACGAGGGTCGCGCCAATGGGTTGGTAGCCTGCCCCTAAACCTTTAGCGATAGTGAGCAAGTCAGGTGATACACCGTCATCTTCGCAAGCGAAGAGCTTGCCTGTGCGTCCCATGCCGCACATCACTTCATCTAGAATGAGCAGTACGCCATATTTATCACAGACTGCGCGTATCCCTTTGTAATAGCCATCCAGTGCTGGCACGGCGCCTAATGTTGCGCCGACCACAGGCTCGGCAATGAATGCCATGACATCATCTGCACCTAATCTAATAATTTCATCTTCTAGCTCGGTAACGAGGCGAGCAACGAACTGTGCATCGGTTTCACTTTCTAGCTGTTCACGGTAGGCGTAACAAGGCGTTAAGTGGCTAACCTTGGCGAGGAGAGGCTCAAATTGTGCTCTACGCCACTGATTACCACCCGCTGCGAGTGCGCCTAGTGTGTTGCCGTGGTAACTTTGACGACGCGCGATAACATGGCGGCGTTGTGGTTGCCCAACTTCTAGAAAGTACTGACGTGCTAATTTAAGGGCAGATTCAACGGCTTCAGAACCGCCAGATACAAAATAGACAGAACTCAAGTCCTCTGGAGCGCGCTCAATAAGATAGTCAGCTAGCTGTTCCATCGGCTCTGTTGTAAAAAAAGAGGTATGTGCATAAGCCAGCGTGCTGACCTGCTTTTGAATTGCGTCCGATACAGCTTTTGCGCTATGCCCTAGGCAAGAAACGGCTGCGCCCCCACTCGCATCAAGGTAGCGCTTGCCAGTGCTATCAATAATATAAGGCCCATCACCAGCCACGGCTGTAGGGTAAGTTTGGCGCGTATGTCGGTGAAAAACGTGAGACATCTGGAGAACCTCGGGCACTGAGTAATTGCAAAGGATGTGATGATTAATATTCGTGCAAATATACATGGCATTTATTGGTATATGCAAATATTTTTGCATAAACTGATGTCAGTAAAAGTGCTATTATCCTGTCATTAGTAGAAAGTGAGATAGTCATGCCTGAGTTGAAACCGATGAGTGCAACAAGCGTTGATGAGCTTAGGGCTTTAGTTGCAGATAATAGTCAGCAATCTCAAGTGCTCAAGCTGGGAGCGCAATCGCAACGGGTGCTGAGCATGATGATAGAGCAGCCCATGCCTGTCGCAATGGAGTCGATTAGTGAACTGGCCAATCGTTTTTCTGTTAATGCATCAACGCTGTCGAGGCTTTCTAGACGTTTAGGATTCTCTGGCTTTGCTGATTTACAATCCGTTTTTAAAGAAGAAATAGCAAGAAGTGGTACAGGGTTTTATTCAGTGCAGGCGCACCGAATACAAAATGACGCCTCCCCAGAAGCTAACCTGTTATCGCAAGCTGCCAAAAATGCAGGTAGTAATATAAGTGCAATGCTAAAGGGGGTTGATTCAGAAACCTTCGCTCAGGTAGCACGGCTACTAGCTGGCTCGCCGCGTGTTCGTGTGTATGGAATGCGTCAATTTTATTCGGTGGGTTTTTTTGTTGCTTATGGATTGGGAATGATACGTAATGATGTCTCTATGTTGGAGTCCGGACGTCAAGGTATTGCGGATACTCTAGCCTCGATGGAACCAGAGGATACGCTCGTCGTTATTAGTTGCTTTCCCTATACAACATCAGTGATAGCAACGGCAGAGCTTGCAGCAAAGCAGGGGATAAACGTGATTGCGCTAACCGACACAGCTTCTTCGCCTTTGACAAAGCATGCTAAGCATAGCTTTTTTGTGCCGAACAATAGTTTATATTTTAGTAACTCGATGACCGCTTTTTTTGTTCTTATCGAGGCGCTTTTAACCGATGTGGCTCGACTCTTGGGTGATACGTCTATAGTTGCGCTAAAGCGCCGCGAAGCCCTGATAGATCAACTAAGACCTTTCTCGTAAGTAAACTTTGCAGGTGCTATTTAAGCACTATATTAGCGTAAAACCATTACAGAACAATGAGACTTTTCAACCACTCGTGCTGTGTTAGAGCCGAGTAAGACACTTTCTATTGCGCCGCGGTGATGAGCCGCCATTATGATTAACTCGACGGCTGATCTCTCGGCTTCAAAGACGATTCTCTCTGCAATTTGTCCTTGGTGTACCGATAAATCGTATTTAATACCCTCAGGAATGACTGACGCGGCGTAATTGCGCAGATGTTGATCAACAGACTCATGCGCACGATTCACTGCTTTCTGGTCGAAATAGGAGGCGACTAAGGGTGAGTTAAAGCCCGGAATGACGGCCATTAGGTGCAAACGCCCATGTTCAGGTTCAATCAACTCTAGCGCTTGGCGGATAGCCGGCGCTGAAAAATCGGTTGCTTCTAGGTCTATAGGCAATAATATCGATTTATACATAGCTCACCTTCCAACTCTAATTAACAGTGATACCTAATTAACTTTATGCTTTGACAGCGCTGGGCTGTACTTCAAAGCGTCGGCGACGTTGTAGCCACACAACGGGCACCAAGAGTAATAAGGCCGGAATAAAGATCAGTTCTTTGGGTGGTTGTGGCTGTGAAATATCAACTTTTTGTATAATTTGGAAAGGCTGTAAGCCAGCAGTTTGAGCTGTACTGTCATAACCGACATAGTCAATGACAACCTTACCATTCTCATCGATCAGTTCAACTCCTGCATCAATCAAACGGTCGAGTGTATTTTCACCGTTGCCAAGGCTGAGTAGTGTGACAAACTCGCGCGGATTTCCGATTTCATCTTCTCCTAATATATGGAGCCTGATCTGCGAGTTTGATTGTGTTTCAACGGTCCCGCTTAACAGAGCTGTACCTGATTCTGAGTGGTATGGATCAACGATCATATCCATCCAGAAGCCTGGTCGGAAAAGTGAAAACGCAATCACGATTAGCATAGCTGTTTCAAACATACGGTTACGCACTAAGAAGTAACCTTGCGTAGCGGCAGTAAACAACAGAATACCGATGGTTGATATGACGAACACGCCAATACCATGTATCCAATCAACATTAATCAGCAAGAGATCCGTGTTGAAGATAAATAGGAAGGGCAGAATTGCCGTTCGCAAACTGTACACGAAGGCGATGACCCCTGTACGAATGGGGTCTCCCCCTGACACAGCAGCGGCGGCAAATGAGGCTAGTCCAACCGGTGGCGTTACATCGGCCATAATACCGAAATAGAATACAAACAGATGAACCGCGATCAGGGGTACTATCAATCCTGACTCTTGTCCAAGTGTTACTATAACGGGAGCGAGTAAAGATGAAACAACAATGTAGTTAGCGGTTGTCGGCAAACCCATGCCGAGAATCAAACTGAGAACAGCAGTCAATATGAGCATCAGTAGCATATTGCCGAATGATAATATTTCAACTAAATCGGCTAATACTGAGCCGATTCCGGTTTGAGATACCGCGCCCACAATGATCCCAGCAGTTGCAGTAGCAATACCGATACCTATCATGTTTCGGGCACCAGAGATTAAGCCGTCAATTAGTTCTTCAAAGCCTTGTTTAAACGATGCCACCGTGTCGTTTTGACCACGGAAAATTGAAAACAGTGGACGCTGAGTGACAAGGATCACAACCATTAATACTGTGGCCCAAAAAGCGGAAAGGCCGGGTGATAACCGCTCAACCATCAAACACCAAACCAATACCACTACGGGTAAGATAAAGTGCAAGCCTGATTTAACGGTTGGACCTGTTTCGGGTAGTTCTACAACCTCGGCATTAGGATCATCAAGCTCCAATTCAGGATAGCGTGCAGCGAAAGCAATCAATACAACGTAAGCAATAAAGAGCAAAATGGCGATAACTAACGAAGCCCAATCACCAAGAACCGGTTTAATCCAACCTATGCCGTAATAGACTATGAATCCAACTGCTGCGGTCGCCAAAAATCCGAAAAGTAGACCGACCAAACGCACCATCCAAGGTTTAGGCTCAGAACGGCGAGGTAAACCCTGCATACCCATTTTTAGGGCTTCTAAGTGAACGATATAAACCAAGGCAATATATGAGATAAGTGCAGGTAAGAAGGCATGAGTAATAACCTCAACATAAGAAAGACCCACGTACTCAACCATCAAGAAAGCCGCAGCTCCCATAACTGGAGGCATAATCTGACCGTTAACTGAGGATGCTACCTCAACGGCGCCTGCTTTTTCTGCGCTAAAACCTACGCGTTTCATCATAGGTACCGTAAAAGTACCCGTTGTTACCACATTAGCAATAGACGATCCGGAGATAAGACCGGTTAAACCAGAAGAAACAACAGCCGCTTTTGCTGGGCCGCCACGCATATGACCTAGCAGCGAAAATGCGACCTTAATAAAGTAATTACCTGCACCTGCTTTATCGAGCAGGGCGCCAAACAGTACGAACAGGAATACGAAGCTAGTCGATACGCCAAGCGCAATACCAAAAACACCTTCCGTAGTAATCCACTGGTGGTTGATAACCTGACTGAGACCTGCACCCTTATGCGCAATAATGCTCGGCATATAAGGGCCGGCGAAGGTGTAAATAAGAAAGATGGATGCAACCACAACGAGCGGTGGCCCGAGTGCACGACGTGTCGCTTCGAGTAGCAGTAGCATACCTAACGAGCCAATGATCAAATCTTGGAGTATCGGTGCTCCGGGACGATCAGATAGCTGAGAATAAAATATAAAGAGATAACCCGCTGAGAACGCACCGAGAACGGCAAAAATTAAATCAACCAGTGGGACTTTATCTCGTGGCGAGCTTGAAAATGCAGGGAATGCAAGAAACGATAAAAATACCGCGAACCCTAAATGAATCGAGCGCGCTTCGGTATCGTTGAATACGCCGAAGCTACCGACTATTGGCCAGTCAAAAAATGGCAGAGGCGAGGCGATCCAAAGTTGAAATAATGACCAAACCAAAGCACTGCCTAGCAACAGGGTTTTCTGTATGCCGGCGGGATTGCGTGCTCCACTATCAGTCGAGTCTACTAAATCTTGTAATTCAGCATCTGAGAGAGGTTTGTTCTTATCGTTTTCTGGATTCATATTGGCGCCGCCGTTTTGCTACTAAGATCGTGTAGCCCAAGTCGGTTACATAGCGAAGAGCTCTTGAAGCATCTCTTGCTATGGAGAAAGTGAAGGCGCTCAAAGGAATGAGCGCCTTGATAGGTTAAATTACATCCAACCTTTTTCTTTGTAGTAACGAACAGCGCCTTCATGCAATGGAGCTGATAAGTTGTTTTTAATCATTTTTGCTGGGTCTAGGTTTTCAAACGCTGGATGTAACTTTTTGAAGCGATCAAAATTTTCGAAGACAGCACGTACCACTTGATAAATAACTTCTGGATCGGCTTTAGTTGAGCTGACGAAAGTTGCACCTACACCGAACGTGTGGACATCTTTGTCGTTGCCAGTGTACATGCCGCCTGGAATGGTCGCTGCCGCATAATAAGCATTATCAGCAATCAATTTATCTACTTCAGCACCATCAACATTGACTAAAACTGATTCACACGATGTAGTCGCTTCTTTGATTGAACCATTTGGGTGACCAACGGTGAATACAATCGCATCAACTTTGTTATCGCATAGCGCTTGAGACTGTTCAGAAGACTTTAACTCAGAAGCGAGTTTGAAATCGTCCATAGTCATGCCTTTAGCAGCCATCAATACTTCCATCGTGCCGCGCTGACCTGAACCTGGGTTACCGACGTTAACGCGCTTGCCTTTTAAATCATCAAAAGTGGCGATGCCTGCATCTGCGCGAGCGATAACGGTGAAGGGCTCTGGATGTACAGAGAACACCGCACGCAGATCAGGGTTTGCGCCCTGTTCTTCAAACTTGTTAGTGCCATTGTAAGCGTGGAACTGCCAGTCAGACTGAGCTACGCCCATGTCCATGCTGCCTTCACGGATAGCATTAAGGTTAGCAACTGAACCACCTGTTGACGGAGCAGTACACTTAATACTGTGATCTGCAGAGCCACGATTAACTAGACGGCAAATGGATTGTCCTACTACGTAGTAAACGCCTGTTTGGCCGCCAGTACCTATCGTGATGAAAGTTTCATCAGCTGCAACAGCAGAGCCAGCAGACAGCCCCATGGCTAGACTAACCGATAGAGCCGTAGCTGAGATTGCTTTTTTAAATGTTCTCATTGTATTTCTACTCCGTTTATCTTTTTTGTTGTTCTCTATTAAAGAGGTTCAACGGATATTTTCTTAATAGGTATCCTGAATAAACATCGACAGTTGTTTTTAGCCTGTTTATCACAAAACCCTAAGCAAACTATCTGCAAATATATTTGCATTTTAATTTTTTTGCAATTTGTTAGTGCATTATCTTTGTGGTTTATATGCCTGTTACGGTGGTTAAAAGTCTGTTCACGGAGCGGTTGAATCAATACTTAAGCAATTTTAAAACGGTTGGTTAGAGCTTGCAGTTCCTGTGCTAATGCTGTCATTTTAAATTAATGGGTTTGTAGGTTTCAGTGTGCAAATAATCGAAAGTGGGAAAGGAAAACCCTTATTTATTCGTTTTGAGGATTGTATCGAGCGGCACTGATGATGCTGATCAAATGGATGATCGCAGCAATAATGGCCGGAAATATCAAGAAATAAAGCGCATATCCAGCAGCTGTCGTGATAAAGAATAATATTGCCGCTAATAAACGCCCTTGAACTAAGTGACCTAATCCAGGGATGAAAAGGTTGCAAAGAGCGGCGATTACATTGCCCGCGTTACCCTGTTGGCTCATTGTTTCTGCCTCTGTTGAATGAAGTCCCAAAGATTGATTTAAAGGTGGAGGACTGTCAACTAGCACCCTGTTATTAAGATCGCTTTTCTCTTGATGTATGTCCAAGAAATACCTGCTGAAAAGAGTAGGCTAGACGATTATTTTAACGGAGGTGTGATGTGGATACCGATTATGATGTGATTATTGTAGGCGCGGGACCTGCGGGATTAAGCTTCGCGTTATCCATAGCAGAGTCCTCTCTCAAGGTGTTGCTGTTAGAGCGTTCTTCGTTATCGACATTGCAAAACCCTCCTGAAGATGGTCGTGAAATTGCATTAACTCACCTCTCTGTAAAGCTGATGAAAGAGGCGGGCGTATGGGCAAGACTGCCTGAGCAAGATGTTTCCCCCATCGAAGGCGCTAAAGTGTTTGACGGTGATTCGAGCTACAGTCTGGACTTTGATCGTGAAGATACGGATCTAGAAGCGTTAGGTTATCTGGTTCCTAATCATTGTATTCGCAAAGCCTACTTTGATGCGGTCTATGACTCCAAGGCGATTGAAATACGTACTGAGGCTAGCGTAGAGAACGTTTCTACATCTGAGGCGGTTGGTTTTGTTGAGCTAAGTAATGGTGAACATTTGACAGCAGCGCTTGTCGTTGCAGCGGATACTCGCTTTTCCGAGATGCGCAGAAAAATGGGCCTATCGGCTTCATTAAAGGACTTTTCTCGCACTGCGATTGTGTGCCGAATGGAGCATGCCGCGCCACATCATCAAACCGCGTTTGAGTGCTTTCATTACGGTCGAACGACAGCCATTTTACCTATGACGGGGAATCGCTCTTCCATCGTCGTCACGGTGAATAGTCGTGAAGCGCAGCGCTTTGCAGATATGCCTGAAAGTGAATTCAATCGTGATATCGAAGGCCAGCTTTATGGCTTATTGGGTGAGATGTCTTTGATCGGAAAGCGACACATCTACCCACTTGTTGCGGTACATGCCAATCAATTTGTCACACGACGATTTGCTTTGATTGGTGATGCAGCTGTAGGTATGCATCCCGTCACGGCGCATGGTTTTAACTTGGGATTACGAGGGCAAGCCGCATTAGCTAAATTACTTACACGTGCGCATGAACAGCAAAAAGATATCGGTGAACTTTCGCTGCTTCAGCAGTATGAAGCTGAGCAGATGAAGGTGACAAGGGTGCTTTATCATGGCACAAATGTAGTCGTTGGGCTGTTTACGCATGAAGCATTGGCGGCCAAACTGGCTAGAAAGCTGACATTGCGGATCGCAAACAACTTGCCCCCTTTAAAGGGGTTTATTAGAAATTCCTTAACAGAACAAGGGCTTGAGAGTCATTTTTCTCCGAAAGCAGTGCTGGGTAGGCTGCCGATTGTACCTCCGTATAAAACATTACATAAATTAGGGTTAAAAGTTGCTGACAAGATAAAACCTTTATCTATACTTAACAGAACATAAAAATAGGTGAAGAGCTTAAAATTACTCAAATGGATATTGGTAAAATCAAGTGCTTAATATTAGATGACAGCAAGGTGATTCGACAGCTGATGCAGACCATCACTCAGAATGAGTTGGGGGTCGAAAAGTCAATTGTCGCTGAATCCGTCGAGCAAGCTTTTAGTGTGCTAGATGATAAAGACACACCGATAGATGTGATCTTTTGCGATTTAAATATGCCGGATGTTGATGGGGTCGAGTTTTTACGCCTGTTATCGCAGAGAAAGTACCCAGGCTATGTAGTCATCGTTAGTTCTGTGACTCATCGAGTACTCAAGTCTGTTGAGCAATTGGCTCGATCTCACAATCTAAATCTGTTGGGTACGATCATTAAGCCTGTTTCTGTGCAGTCAGTAAAAGATATGCTGATGCGAGTGCAGTCGCTGAGTGGCAAGAGAGACGTAAAGCCCTCGTATGAACGCATCAAAATCCATGAGTTAGTGAAGGCACTCGATCATGACTTTTTCGAATGCTATTACCAACCTCAAGTGAGTGCGCTGTCGAGAAAGGTGGTAGGTTTCGAAGTGTTGTCGCGACTCAACCATCCCACCCGAGGAATTATTTTACCTTCGACCTTTATTTCAGAACTGGAGCGTCATCTTCTGATATGGGAGCTAACCAAAGCGCAAATTTCCCAAGTGCTTGAGCAGTGGAAAGTTTGGCATGAGCGGGGTGAAAGCTACCAGTTAGCGATCAACATATCTGCCATCTTATTGAATGATTTGTCGTTACCCGATTTTATCTTAGAACAACTGAGTAAGTATCAGGTACCTGCTCAGTATCTGACGCTCGAGATTACCGAATCCTGTATCGATGATGATCAGAAAACCTCTTTGGAAGTACTCAGTCGTCTATCCATGAATGGTATCAATCTTTCGATTGATGACTTTGGGATGGGCTACTCTTCGATAGAACGTCTCCAAGGTTTGCCCTTTAATGAAGTAAAAATTGATCAATCCTTTGTCCAAAATGCTACGGCTTCCGAAAGCGAACGTCCTGTTCTAGACTCTATGATAGGAATGGCAAAACGACTGGGTATGCGAGTTGTGCTAGAAGGTGTAGAGACATTAGAGCATTGGCGTATGGTGTGTCACTCTGGATGCGATAGTTTTCAGGGCTTTTTTATTGCAAGACCCATGAGTATTAAGAAGCTTGATCAATGGCTTAGAGATTGGGAAGCTCAGACTGAC
Source organism: Neptunomonas sp. (assembly GCA_036804365.1). Classification (GTDB taxonomy): domain Bacteria; phylum Pseudomonadota; class Gammaproteobacteria; order Pseudomonadales; family Balneatricaceae; genus Neptunomonas. The sequence goes on from DAIRSP010000002.1 coordinate 48,027, forward strand.
TGATAAGCTAGCAAGCAGTAGGACAGTCGATGTACTGCATGTTACTATCAAATCAATTCATATAGTTTTAGCGTCGGTCGCTATACCTTTCTTTGTCTTTTTATTTGGAGTCTTTCGTGCCGACATTAGCCTCAGTTATTGAGAATGATCAACAATTAGACGTATTGATGGCTAGACAGCCTATATTCTCCAAGAATCAGGATGTCGTGGCTTTTGAGTTGCTTTATCGCCCAGTCGATGGCGAAAATATTTCTGATATCAAAGACGATGCTGCAACGTTTGACGTTGTAATGAATACTTATGCGGGCATCGTCAGTGCGGATGGTAGTAACCGTCTGCCGTTTTACCTAAAGCTGACCGATAAAGTGTTATTGGCGGATAGTCTGCCCGATTTGCCGCCCTCTTTGTTTGTATTAGAGATTTTGGGGCGTTCGGAAATTACGCCGCAGCTTGTTGATAAGATTAAAGCGCTAGCCAAAAGAGGCTACCGAATCGCCCTAGCGGATTACAATCCACATGATCGACGTTTTGATGTTCTGCTCAATGTTGTCCATGTGATCAAACTGGATATTCAATTATTAGGTTTAGAAAACCTTCCACAAATTATTTTATCTTTACGGCCTTACCAACTCGACCTGTTAGCAGACAAGGTTGAAACAAAGGATGAGTTTAGACAGTGCTTGGAGATGGGCTTTAGCCTTTACCAAGGTTACTTTCTTAGCCGCCCTGTGCCGGTTAAGGGCAAGAAAGTAAGCGGTAATAAAGTTCTTTTGTTGCAACTGCTAGCTGAACTGGAAAATGAAAATGCAAGTGGTGCATCTCTTGAGCAGATAGCCATTAATGATGCTGCACTGACCTATAAAATACTGAAAGTGGTGAATTCAGCAGCCTTTCATGTTCCTCGCGAAGTAGAGTCCCTTTCGCATGCGATTACGTTGTTGGGTATGGATCAAATCCGGCGCTGGATCCTACTCTTTTTAACGACTTCTCCTGATGGTAAGCCTTCAGAGTTGACCCGGAATATGCTGATCCGTGGGCGTATGTGCGAATTATTAGCTGAATTACTGGGTTACCATAACTCCATGAACTATTTTATCGTCGGCTTGCTTTCGCAGCTTGATGCGCTGTTTGATATAGAAATGAGCGAGATCTTAAAAGATGTTGCCCTCAGCCGTGATATAAAAAATGCCTTGCTCCATTATACCGGTTCATTGGGTGATACATTGAAAGAGGTTGAGTTCTATGAGCGTGGAGAGTTTGATCAACTCTCGGGTAATTTACCTCGTTCCTACTATGAGGTGGCTTATCGGCACAGTTTAATTTGGTCTGATCAAGTTATGGATGCACTTTTAAATCCTTGAAGATGATCGAACTAAGATCGAGGTTGCAGACGTGTATGTTGTCGGGTATTTAAACCCAGATTCACTGTCGGGAGAGTAGGATTTGAAGTGGTTAACAGCTAAATTATTGTTGCCAGTATCCGTGACGCTTTTAGCTTTTATTGCGTTTGTGGAGTTGCTTTGGTTGCCATCCATTGTTGCTGATACCGGGGCTCGGCGTATAGCCGAGGTCGGGCGTACCTTGGATGTCGTCGTTGAGTCGATCAAAGAGAATCCATCGGGGGCACAAAAATTAGTCGATTGTCTCGCCTTGATCGATGGGGGTATAGTGGAGTGGCGTGCAATCTCATTGCAACCGGTTGATATAACTGATGATCAGCTGACTCTGCTTCGGCCGCAGAGCTTTAGCAAGGATGCCACGCTTCTAAAAAAAGCACTAGAAAAACAACCTTTCATGCTGACGGCATGGGTTGATATTTCCAGCTTGAATGACAGTATTTCATCTCAATACCGCTCGCTTGAGTGGGCGGTGTTAGCCGTTATCTTTATAACCTTTTTTTCCGTACTCTTGCTGCAGCGTTGGCTTCTGCTAAAGCCTGTATCTGCATTAATTAGTGCCGCTGATGAGTTGGCTAAAGGCGATGCTTACTACCCTTTGCCAAGCTTAGGGCGGCAGTCTGTGCTAGCACCGCTCTTTAGCGCGTTTATCTCGATGCGTGAAGCGTTAACCCGACAGCGGAATGAATCAGAGTCTCAAATACGGCAAAAACGGCTAGCGCAAGAGCGACTCAATGAGTCCCACGAAATCGCTAAATTAGGTTGTTGGGAGTGGTTGTTTGCCGATAAGTCTTTTTGGTGCTCAGATAGCTTGCACAACATTATGCAGCTCTCTGTTGGAGATAGGGTGGATGTTGCTGGATTCTTTAATAAAGTACATCCAGCCGATAAAAACGAAGCACTTAAGAAACTGAATACGCTGTTGGAATTGTGCATATCAACTGAGTTTGATTTCCGCGTGTCCTTACCCTCAGGCGGTTATCGTCATGTGCACTTAATTAGCCATATCACGCGCGATCATAAAGGTCAGGTGTCTAGAGTATCGGGCACCTGTCAAGATATCACCGACGTTAAAAATATCGAATCGTCACTACAAAAATTATCGAGTGCGATTACCCACAGCGGTTCGAGTGTCTTGATTACGGATGTGATTGGCACGATTGAATATGTTAACCCTAAGTTTTCAGAAACGACGGGCTTTTCGCTAAATGAGATAAAAGGACAGCAGCCCGAACTGCTGAGCCGTAAATGGATTAAGGCAGATCGATATGAAGCGTTATGGCAATCGATTCTAGCCGGTCAGCATTGGCGCGGTGAGCTGCAAAGTCGACGAAAAGACGGTTCAAGTTTTTGGTCGCTGGTCTCTATATCGCCGATTCTCAACGAATATCAGGAGCTGACACACTTTGTTATTGTCTGTGAAGATGTCACAGAGTTGAAAGATGCCCATGCGCGGATGGAAAAACTGGCGCTTTATGATGAGCTTACCGGTTTGCCAAATCGACGCTTCTTCTTTCGTGAGCTCGCCTTGTTATTTGAAGAGGATATTCAAGAATATCCATCAGTCGTGATGTTGCTAGATTTGGATTACTTTAAAACGGTTAATGATACCCAAGGTCATGGCGTGGGTGATCAGTTATTAATTCAGGTCGCTCAACGGTTAGTCGAAACACTGCATGATGATGATATAGCGGCAAGGCTCGGTGGTGATGAGTTCGCGGTGTTGATACATCCAGTGAAAGATGTTGATCATGTTGAAGCGGTAGCTAAACGTATTTTAAGCGAAGTATCTCGACCTTTTCATATCAATGAGTTTGAGATTCAAATCAGTACTAGCTTGGGAATGGCGTGGTTGCCCAAAGATGGTCAGACACCTGAGGCGTTATTGAAACATGCTGACTTGGCCATGTATCAAGCTAAAGAGATGGGGCGAAATCAGTTCCGTTTCTTTACCGAAAGCCTGCATGATCAGTTACAAGCCTATATCCGTTTCTCGCGAGAGATGCCCAAAGGGTTGGAGGCGAAAAACTTCATTCTGCACTACCAACCTCAAGTGGATCTTAAAACGGGTAAGATTATTAGTGCTGAGGCTTTAGTGCGTTGGGAGCATCCAGAGCTTGGTCTGATTCCACCGCTTGAGTTTATTTCGATAGCGGAAGAGACTGGATTTATCGTGGCTTTAGGTCGTTGGATAGTGGAGACGGCTTGCGAAACGGTCAGTGAACTCAAGTCTCAGGGGTTTGGCGATATACGCATTGCTATCAATTTGTCATCGCGGCAGTTTAGGGATCCCGATCTCTTAAAAATGATTCGTGAGATCATTGCTAAATATCAAATTAATCCGAAGTGTCTTGAGTTAGAAATAACTGAAACACTGCTGATGCAAGATATTCAACTGGCAATAGAGATACTTAAATCATTGCAAGCATTAGGTGTGACGATCGCAATTGATGATTTTGGCGTGGGTTACTCATCTTTCAATTATCTGAAGACACTGCCGATTAATGTGTTGAAGGTCGATCGAGAGTTTATAAAGGATATTCCAGACCATCTGGACGATATGGAGATCACCGCTGCGATCATCTCAATGGCACATCGATTGAATATGCGTGTGGTGGCTGAGGGAATAGAAACCCAAGTTCAGCAGGTGTTTTTAGAAGAGCACCATTGTGATATTGGTCAAGGCTATCTGTTTAGCAGGCCCGTACCACGGGAGCAGTTTTTACAGTTATTGAAAGATAAAAGAGCAGGAACATGAGCTGGCTACCCGAAGCGTTATCGCAATTTGATCTGATATTTTTGGTGTTGTTGAGTGGTCTGACCTCTTTGCTAACAGCGGCAGTGGGCATTGGTGGCGGTGTCCTATTGTTGGCAGCAATGGCACAAGTGGTACCTGTACAGGCACTGATACCCGTTCATGGGCTTGTGCAATTAGGGTCAAATGGCAATCGAGCGCTGATGACTTATAAACATATTGACTGGCGTATGAGTCGCTTGTTTTTATTGGGTGCGGTTGTTGGCGCTATCGTATCTGCCTTTATCGTTATCCAGTTACCGCTGGACGTTATTCGCTTATGCGTTGCGCTCTTTATACTCTTTTTGGTTTGGGGGCCAAAGCCCAAGGCAGTTTCGCTCAGTAACACTAAGCTAGTCGTAGCTGGGGGGGTAACGACCGTTATTTCTGCTTTTGTCGGGGCTACTGGGCCTTTAGTAGCGGCATTTGTTCACAGGCAAAATATGGATAAATTGCCAACGGTGGCTACCTTTGCAACCTGTATGTCTTTTCAGCATCTGTTGAAAGCTGTGGTCTTTACTGTCGTGGGCTTTGCGTTTACCGAGTGGATTCTAGTGATAGTGCTGATGGTGCTCAGTGGCGCAATAGGGACTTGGATTGGGCTCAGAGTGTTGAATAAATTTTCTGTCGAAACCTTCAAGTTACTGTTCCGTTGGGTAGTCACGATATTAGCGCTAAGGTTATGCTGGCAAGTTTTTTTTAGCCATTAAAAAACCCGCAGAAGCGGGTTTTTTAATGGCTGCTAAATTAGTCTAGCTTGCTGAGATCGCGAACGGCGCCTTTGTCGGCTGATGTCGCGAGCATCGCGTAGGCTTTTAGCGCACCTGATACTTTGCGAGGGCGCGATTTTGCAGGTTTCCAACCATCCTTGCCTTTAGCATCCATGGCTGCGCGTCGTTTAGCCAGTTCTTCGTCTGATACCAGTAGGTTGATTGTACGGTTTGGAATGTCGATACGGATACGATCTCCGTTTTCAACTAAACCAATGGCACCACCCGCAGCGGCTTCCGGTGATACGTGGCCGATAGAAAGACCAGACGTACCGCCTGAGAAGCGCCCATCGGTTAACAGCGCGCACTCTTTACCTAGTCCTTTAGACTTGATGTAAGAGGTTGGATAAAGCATCTCTTGCATACCTGGGCCGCCTTTAGGGCCTTCGTAGCGGACGATAACGATATCGCCTGATTTCACTTCATTGGCTAAGATATTTGCCACGGCCTCATCTTGTGATTCAGTCACATGGGCTGGGCCTTCGAAAACCAAAATAGAGTCATCAACACCGGCTGTCTTAACCACGCAACCATCAACAGCAATATTGCCGTATAGCACAGCCAAACCGCCTTCAAGTGAGAACGCATGTTCGACAGAACGGATACAACCGTTTTGGCGGTCACCATCTAGGGTCGGCCAACGCGTTGATTGACTAAAGGCTGTTTGCGTTGGAATTCCTGCAGGGCCTGCTTTATAAAACTCGGCTACTTCTGCGGAGTTGTTACGCATGATGTCCCATTTGTTTAATGCCTCGGCCAACGATTTACTGTGTACGGTTGGTATATCGGTATGCAGTTTACCTGCACGGTCGAGTTCACCTAGAATACCGAAAATTCCGCCCGCGCGGTGCACATCTTCAATATGGTATTTCGGGGTATTCGGCGCGACTTTGCAAAGCTGTGGAATTACGTGTGAAAGACGATCTATATCCTTCATCGTGAAGTCGACTTCGGCTTCCTGAGCAATGGCTAATAGGTGTAGGATAGTGTTAGTCGAACCACCCATAGAGATATCCAGTGCCATAGCGTTTTCAAAGGCTTTGAAATTACCGATGTTACGTGGCAATACTGATTCATCGTCTTGCTCATAATAGGTTTTGGCAAGCTCTACGATACGTGCACCCGCTTCTTCAAAAAGACGACGGCGATCACTGTGCGTAGCTAAGGTGGTGCCGTTACCCGGTAAGGACAGGCCTAGTGCTTCAGTTAGACAGTTCATCGAGTTCGCTGTAAACATACCTGAGCATGAACCACAGGTAGGACAAGCAGAACGCTCGTACTCAGCGATTTTCTCATCGGAAGCGGTGTCGTCAACCGCAATAACCATGGCATCCACTAAGTCGAGTTTGTGCTCGGATAACTTGGTTTTTCCAGCCTCCATTGGGCCACCCGAAACAAAAATAACAGGAATATTCAGGCGCATTGCGGCCATCAGCATACCTGGAGTGATTTTGTCACAGTTGGAAATACAAACTAATGCATCGGCACAGTGCGCATTAACCATATATTCAACAGAGTCAGCGATAATATCGCGAGAAGGTAAAGAGTAGAGCATGCCGTCATGCCCCATCGCGATACCATCATCTACAGCAATCGTATTGAACTCTTTAGCGACCCCACCAGCTTTCTCGATTTCACGAGCAACCAGTTGCCCCATATCCTTTAAGTGAACATGGCCAGGCACAAATTGGGTGAAAGAGTTTGCAACAGCGATGATCGGCTTATGAAAGTCTTCATCTTTCATGCCAGTGGCGCGCCAAAGCGCACGAGCACCAGCCATATTGCGGCCAGCGGTAGATGTTTTAGAGCGATAAGCGGGCATGAATCATTCCCTCGTTGGCTTCATTGAATTGACTGGCGATTATAGCAGAAGCTTTTGTTTATTCATCCGCTGCTAAGGCTCTATTTAGCGCTAGCACTCATCTCGTCAAATAGAGGGTGACTCAGCAGCGTTGTGCAACGGCATCTTTGATGCGATGCTATAGCGCAAAATTAGGGGTGTAATTGGATAAACGAATGATAGATAAAAAAGAGATCAGAAAAGATAAGTGGCTGAAAATCCTAATGAAAACAGGTCTTCCTCTGGCGCTTATTAGCATTATAAGTCTGTGGGTTGGTCACTTTTCTACGAGTGAAATATTCGGTAAGTTATTTCTTGTAACTATGCCTTTAGCCCTTGTTATAGGATTTGCTTATAATGTGCGCTATGTTGTTTTGTCTATTAGGGAGCAGAAAAAACAATCAGCCCTAAAGTAGGTCTATTCACGACGGATTAATGGGAGAGCGCTAAACTCCGGTTATAGGAAACGTTGTGTGGAGTATTGAGTTGTATGAAGTGTCTTATTTTGGCTACGCTTTGATATAATCAGGCTACTCTATTTATCTACTGTCCAAGCGGGGTAGCACACTATGTATTTACACATCTATATTAAGCGATGTTTGCAATATGCGAGCGTTGTCATTGCGATGTTAGTGTGCACCGGCATGGTTACGGCGTCAGAACAAAAGCGCCTATCCGTAATAGCCGTAACGCTTGAAGAGGCCGTGAAAATTGCAAAACAGCATAAAAGTGGTCAAGTCGTCAAAGCAGAAAAGCTAACCAATGAAAAAGGACTGTTTTACAAGATTCGGTTGGTTGATAATGGGCGCGTTAAAGATTTTTTTGTTGATGCCACTAGCGGTGCATTGATTTCGAAGTAGGTGGGAGTTGTTAGGATGAAACTATTGGTAGTGGAGGATGATGCTGATCTTCGTCGTCAGTTAGTCAGTGCACTAGAGTCTAATGGTTATACAGTTGAAGAAACTGCCGATGGGCAGGAAGCGCTCTACCTTGGCTCCGAATTTTCATATGACCTGGCCATTGTTGATTTAGGTTTACCCTCTCTTTCTGGCGTGGATCTGATTAAACAGTGGCGTGCTGCGGAACGTAATTTTCCAATCCTTATTTTAACCGCTCGCAGTGATTGGCAGGATAAGGTTGAGGGTTTAGAAGCCGGTGCGGATGACTTTTTGGTTAAACCCTTTCATATGGAAGAGTTAATGGCGCGTTTGAATGCGCTTCTTCGCAGAGCAGCTGGACATGCTAAGCCCGTGCTGTCGTTTGGCGTCTTGAGTTTAGATACGGTAGGTCGAGTGGTTTCAACGAACGGTCGGCCGATAAAGCTCACTAGCTATGAATATAGAACCCTTGAATACCTGATGTTGAATGCGGGGAAAACAGTCTCTAAGTCAGAATTAACAGAACACCTCTATCATCAAGACTTTGATAGGGATAGTAATGTATTAGAAGTTTTCATTAGACGGCTTCGTCAGAAGCTTGATCCTGAGCAGAATATTCAGCCTATCACGACGGTTAGAGGGCTTGGGTATCGGTTTGATTTACCCACCTAAGATGATGGAAGACTGATGTTTTCTCAATGGATTCCTCGGTCACTTAAAGCGAGGCTATTAATAGCCTCTTTTATCTTATTGCCGCTGATTATTGCCGTTGCGGGTTATGCGTTACAAAATGCTTTCAGTTTTAGTTTGCAGGCGTCTTTAGAAAAAAGGTTGCGACTGCAAGCTTATCTAATGATTGGTTCAGCAGATATTGAGAGCGGCAAGCTAGTTATTTCTGATATACCTCAACAGTTAAACACTGTTGATCAAATCTATACTTTTATCCACACACGCTCAGGTTTGCTGCAATGGGCGTCTCCGCTATCTAAAAAGCTTCCGCCCGATGTCATGTCGGTTATCTCTAATTCGCGTCTTTCCATTGGCGAAACTTTGTTCACCCATTTTGATGAAGGTGACTACTATCTCTATCAATATCCGGTGGATTGGGATGATGCGGGAGTGACTCGCCATTACCTGTTTTCAGTGGTTGAAACGGGCAGCGAATTAACAGCAGAACTCAATGCTTATAAAGCGCAGCTTTGGGGGTGGCTAGTTGCCGTAACTGTTTTAGCCCTATTGCTACAAACCTTTATCACGCGATGGGGACTCAAGCCGTTGGCAAAACTATTGGGCGACTTGCATAACATTGAACGCGGCCAAGCAACGCGCTTAGCCGGTTCCTATCCTGAAGAGGTCCAGGGGGTGACCGACAGTCTCAATCATCTGCTGCACAGTGAAAGAAACCAGCGAGAGCGATATCGAAATACTCTGGGAGATCTCGCGCATAGCCTTAAAACGCCGCTTGCGGTGATTCGAGGGGCTGGGCATGAACACCACTCTTATGAAAGCTATCGCATGGTTGTTGATGAGCAAGTACGTCGAATGGATCAGATAGTGCAATACCAGTTAGCACGTGCTGTGCGGAGTCAAATGCACTCGATCGCCCATGCAACGCCTGTGGCTCCGCTGATCCAGCGTATTACATCCGCCTTGGGTAAAGTTTACCGAGAAAAAAACGTCGAGGTGGTGTTGCTGCTCGATGAAACAGCGCTTTTTGGCGCAGATGAAAGAGATATGATGGAGCTCTTGGGTAATCTGCTAGAAAACGCTTTTAAATATTGTCATTCGGTCGTACGTGTTTCATTGATTCGTAATGATGAGTCAGTGACCCTGGATATTGAAGATGATGGGCCGGGCGTCTCCCCGAAAATGCGTCATGTCATTTTACAGCGAGGTGCGAGGGTGGATACCTCTGCTGCACCGGGTCAAGGGATTGGTCTTACAGTTGCTGTAGATATTCTGAGCAGTTATGACGGCGAGCTAGAGGTAACAGAGTCTTCATTAGGTGGGGCTCGCTTTAAAATTATCCTGCCGACGGGGTAGAGATAGAGCTACACAGCAACAGGCTGCGTAGCTATGATTAAGCTCATGCCTTCATCAGCTTGCAGAAAACTTTGGAGTTTCTTTGGAAGTTGTACAGCGCCTGTTTTTTTGAGGGAAGGCCGCTCAATGGAATTTCTGAGAAACCGTGCTCAATAAACCAATGAGCTGTTCTTGTTGTTAGGACAAAGAGTTTATCCAAACCGATCTCCTCTGCCTTTTCTTCAACCGCTTGCAGAAGCATTTCGCCTCGATCGCCCCCTTGATAGGCTTTAGAGATAGCCACACAGGCGAGTTCGCCCATGTTCTCGTCTGGGAAAATATATAAAGCAGCGCAGCCAATAATGGCGCTGTCGCGTTCTACAACGAAGAACTGCTCGACTTCAGCTTCTAATAGCTCTCGTGAACGACGTACAAGCACACCGGCTTCTTCAAGTGGCTTGATCAGCTCAATGATACCGCCCACATCCTCAATGGTTGCTGGACGCACTTTTTCATAAGACTCTTGGACAATCATAGTCCCTGCACCATCACGGGTATAGAGCTCAGCAAGCAGCGCGCCATCTTCTTTGTAGCTGATGAGGTGACTGCGTGGCACGCCACCAGCGCAGGCTTCGGTGGCCATGATGAGTAATCGAGAAAGTTCGCTATGCTCCTCTTCCGGGTCTTCCATCTGGTAGTGGTATTGTTGGAGGAATCGCTCTGCTGTTTTGGCAAGAAGTTCGCTTCGTAGTATTCCTCGACTATCAATAATCCCTTTTTCTGCCCCAAACAGAATCAATTTATCTGCCTTTATAGCCGTCGCTGTTTGATAGGCGACCTCCTCTACTGACAGGTTGAAAATTTCACCCGTTGGGGAATAGCCAAGATTCGACAGAAGAACGATATTACCGAGATCCAGTTGGTTACGTATCCCCTTATGGTCGATACGACGAACTTCACCTGTATGGCAGAGGTCAACGCCTTCATAGACGCCGATTGGACGGCCAGTGATATAGTTCCCTGAGCAAACGCGAATCTCAGAGCCATGCATCGGCGTATTAATCAAACCCATTGATAACTTAGATTCAATCGTACTGCGCAAAATCCCAATAGCTTCGATAACACATTGCAGTGCACCGGCATCGGTAATGCGCATATCGTAATGCAGACGCGTTTCTATCCCGTTTTTGACTAAACGCTCTTCAATCTGCGGGCGTGCGCCGTGTACCAATACTAACTTGATGCCAAGTCCATGAAGTAGAGCTATATCATGGATGATATTACCGAAGTTATTATCCGCAATCGCTTCTCCACCTAGCATCAATACGAAGGTTTTGCCTCGATGGGCGTTGATATAGGGAGAAGAATGGCGCAGCCAATTCACATAGGTGTTACTAGCGTCGGACACGCGTGACTCCTTACTTATCTACACAATAGCGTTGGATCATACTCGTTAGAATCTCGATCGTCGGCTTAATTTGATCTAAAGCTAAAAATTCATCTGGCTGGTGGGCCTGATCGATACTCCCGGGCCCCATAACAATGGTTTCCATGCCTAGTGCTTGTAAAAAAGGCGCTTCGGTACCAAAGGCTACTGAGTCGGCTTTATAGCCTGTGAGCTGTTCAGCCACACTAACGATGCTTGCATTGGCTGCTGTTTCGAAAGAGGGAATGCCAGGGAAAAGCGATTCGCAACTGATACCTACACCAAATTGGTCTTGTAGGGGGAGTATGCGACGGCTGATCTCTTCTCTCAATACTGACAGATCCATGCCGGGTAGCGGCCGAATATCGTATTCTAAATCGCAATGGCCGCAAATGCGGTTAGGGTTATCTCCACCATGGATACAGCCTAAATTGAGCGTGGGTACATTCACGCTAAAGGCGCTGTTCTGGTAGTTAGCTTGTAGCTCTTTGCGGAAATTGACAAGCGTACTTAAAGCTTCGTGCATGGCATCGAGTGCATTTGCACCTAAGGCGGGGTCGGATGAGTGTCCTGCTTGGCCTTTAATGCGGATACTCTCCATCATCATGCCCTTGTGCATACGAATAGGACGCATGCTAGTTGGTTCGCCAATGATTGCGTAACGTGCTTTTGGCTTACCCGCTTCGACGAGTGCTCGTGCACCTGACATCGAGGTTTCTTCATCGGCCGTTGCTAAAATAATCAGTGGTGACTTGAGTTGCGAAGCTTCGAAGTTGCGAGCCGCCTCAATAGCGAGTGGAAAGAAGCCTTTCATATCGCAGCTACCCAGCCCATAAAGCTTATTGTCGCGCTCGGTCAGAGCAAAGGGGTTACTTTCCCAAAGCTCTTCATTACAAGGAACGGTATCCGTATGCCCAGATAATACTAAGCCACCGGGGCCTTGGCCAAGCGTCGCGATTAGGTTGGCTTTGCCCGGATATCCCGCGATCGGCATAATCTCAGTTTTGAAGCCTAGGTTACCTAGCCATTCAGCTAATAGGTGAATAACGGAAAGGTTGCTCATATCCCATTCAGGATTTGTACAGCTAACCGAAGGCGCTGCGATCAGTTCGCTTAACATTTGGACAAGACGCGGTGTTTGTGTGGACATAATAAAAAGCCTGCACAGATTTTTAATCTATTGTGCAGGCTTTTAGATCTTAGGTCGAGGAGTAGCCGCTGATTTTTAGATCAGCTAAACATACCTTTGAACATAAAGAAGAAGATGATTGAGAGCAAAGCGCCTGCCGGTAGTGTGACGATCCATGAGATGAAAATGGTTCCGACAACGCGCAGGTTAAGTGCAGCTAGACCACGCGCTAGACCAACCCCTAAGACCGCTCCAACAAGCGTATGCGTCGTAGATATAGGTAAGCCAGTACCAGAAGCAACGACTACCGTAGCAGCTGCTGCAAGGGTTGCAGCAAAACCGCGGCTTGGTGTTAACTCGGTGATGTTGTTACCCACAGTAGCAATAACTTTATGACCGTACATCACAAGGCCCGCAACAATACCTGCGCCACCTAAAAGAAGAATCCAAGTCGGCATCGCCGCTTTTTGCAACACTTCGCCCCCAGCGTTTACAACGCTGACGATCGCGGCTAAAGGACCTACCGCATTTGCTACATCGTTGGAGCCGTGAGCAAAAGCCATCGCGCAGGCGGTGAACATCATTAATACGCCAAACACTTTTTCAACACTGGCAAAGTGGTATTGCTTATCGGCTGCTGGATCGACAACGATTTTGCGCAACATGGCAATACCGACAAGCATGGTGACGAATGCGATACCGATAGAGATAAATGCGCTTTCACCCCAGTTTAAATGCAGGCCGATATGTGAGAGGCCTTTCGTCAGTGTCACCATTGAAATGATGAAACCCACTAAGAAAATGTACATAGGAACGTAGCGTTTTGAGTTCTCGAACGGTGTTTGCGTATCGAGTATCAGACGTTGCACGCTTCTGAATAGGAAGAAGGATATCACCCCCGCAGTGACGGGCGAGACCACCCAACTCGCAACGATTGTAGTGACCTTGCTCCAGTTGACCGCTTCCGGTGAAATACCCACTGCGGCAAAACCGACAATCGCGCCGACAATAGAGTGGGTTGTTGATACCGGCCAGCCAAAATGGGTGGCGACTAAAAGCCAGATGCCGGCTGCTAACAAGGAGGCGAGCATACCGAAGACGAGGAGTTCGGGCGTACCAGATAGCAGGGCGGGATCAATAATCCCTTTACGAATGGTTGCTGTTACTGCACCACCTGCTAGATAAGCACCAGCAAACTCAAATAAAATGGCGATCATAATCGCTTGTTTTAGCGTGAGTGCTTTGGAACCTACAGAAGTACCCATTGCGTTAGCGACATCATTCGCGCCAACACCCCATGCCATGAAGAAACCGAAAACACATGCAAGAATGACGATGATGTCGCCGTATTGAGCAATAATGTTCATATTGTTGCCTTTTACTTTAGATTATCGAGCTAGCAGTAGTTGTAGACGGCTACCCACTTGTTGGGCTCTGTCTGCTAAATCGCCAATCCATGTAATCACCTTGTAGAGGAAGATCGCATCAATCGGGTGTAACTGCTTTTCAATCGCGAAGAGTTGAGAGCGAATTTGTCTCTCTAGTTCATCGTTTTTATGTTCTAGCTCGTCTAGCTCGATTAGCATCCTTTCAACAACATCAACTTCACGTCCACGGAATCCGGTTCCGACAAGCTCATCAAGTTCATTGAGTGACTGTAGGGCTTGCTCTGATGTGGCGAGTGCAGAACGAACGAAATCCATCATAGTGCCTTGGATTTCTGTCGGAATAGGCATCTCACGACCCAGCATAATGCCAGAGATATCCTTAGAACGGTTTGCGATCTTGTCTTGCATTCTTAGCAGCTCAAGCAAATCGGTTCTAGGAACGGGTAGAAATACGCTATTAGGTAAGTGTTGGCGAACATCCTTTTTCATTGCATCAGCTTCACCCTCAAGGACAGCAATAGTATGCTGAACTTTACGAGCGGCTTCCCAGTCATTGGCTATTACAGCTTCAAAAAAAGGAAGTAGCTGAACAGCACATGCCTGTGCTTTAGCAATATGTTCTTGCATTGGTTTGAACGGCGAGCGCGCAAACATTTGCAGTATCGGATTGTTGGTGACCATGACCTTCACCTATGTAAGGGTTAAATTCGTGCGCAAGTATAAAGCTTGGTGTCATCAAGTTGTAGCAAAAACATAATCTGTTTGTAACATATTGATGCAAGTCACTGATTTTTTGGTGAAAATAACGGTTTTTTGGAGTTGATCTGTGGCGCTAGAAGTAGAGACAAAATTAAATATCCCCAACGCTCAATTGTCAGAGGTAAGGTCATTAGCGGTATTGCAAGCCTCGCAATTTCTTGGCACTAAGTTGTTGATTAACACTTATTTCGATACACCTGATTTAAGTTTGTCAAAAAACAAAATCGCTTTGAGAATCCGCCAAGTGAATGGGGGTTATATTCAAACCTTAAAAACCCAAGGCAAGAGCGTTGAAGGTATACATCAACGGCAGGAGTGGGAGTGGCAGATCCCGAGTTTCGAGCTACAAACACATCTGTTATCTGAAATTGATTGGCAAAATGAGGTTCCCTCTTTTAATTTGGCTGCGCTTCAAGCGATTTTCACCACTAATTTTGAACGGACGATCTGGCTTTATGAAGACCCCGTTGCTGAGTGTCGTATTGAGATCGCTTTAGACCGAGGCGAGGTGAGTTATACCTCAGCGGATGGGCGTATTTTCAAAGATCCACTCTGTGAGTTGGAGTTAGAACTACTCAGTGGCCCTGTGGAGTCACTGCTAGCGCTGACGAACGATATTCGCCGTGCATTACCGGCTCTTACACCGAGTGATATCAGTAAAGCCCAGCGTGGTTATCGTCTATTTGATCAGGCGAAGGGGTGATAAGGATCATCTTTTAATAGGGCAGGCTCTGCTAAACTTAAAATAATAATGTGTTGTGCTGGAGTATCTATGAATCAACCCAATGTGCCCCTTGTTCCGCAAGAGCTTCTTCCTCTAGTCGAAAAGCAATGGCAGTGTTTAGAGCCTATTATTGCAGAGTGCAAACTAGATCCCCCCGTTGCGGATGAGTTGATTCGTGTGGCTATCGGCAGTGACTTTGTTGTCGATCAATTAACTCGCTACCCACAGCTTTTATCCGACTTAATCGAGTCTGGCGATCTTTATAAGGCTTATGCCGATGGGGATTATGTTGCGCGTATTCGTGATGCGATTGGTTTGATCGACACTGAAGAAGGGTTGATGAAAACGCTGCGTAGCCTACGCCAGCGAGAGATGGTGCGGATCATCTGGAGAGATCTGACCCGTATAGCTCAGATGCGGGATACTACTCGGGAATTAAGTTGGTTGGCTGATGCCATGATCGATCAATCGCTTAACTTTCTACATGCACTTGCCGTACAGCGTTGGGGTACACCGATGAGTTATCCTAATGAGAAAGGTGAGAAGTTTCCACAGCAGATGGTGGTGTTGGGGATGGGTAAGTTAGGTGCGAATGAGCTTAACCTATCGTCTGATATCGATTTAATCTTTTGTTTTCCTGAAAAGGGCGAAACAGAGGGTGCTAAGAAAAGCATTGATAATCAGGACTTTTTTATCCGGTTAGGTCAAAAACTGATTCAAGTACTTGATACAGTTAATGGAGATGGATTTGTTTTCCGCGTCGATATGCGGCTTCGCCCCTTTGGTTCGGCCAGTCCATTAGCTTGTAGCTTTGCAGCGATGGAAAATTATTACCAAGATCAAGGGCGAGATTGGGAACGCTATGCGATGATTAAAGCGCGTGTTGTTGCGGGTGATAAGCAGCAAGGCGTAGAACTTCTGAAAATTTTGCGGCCCTTTGTTTACCGTAAGTATATCGACTTTAGTGCGTTTGAGTCGTTGCGTGAAATGAAGGAGATGATTAGTCGTGAGGTGCGTCGTAAAGGGCTTGAGCATAACGTGAAGCTAGGCTCAGGAGGGATTCGTGAAGTCGAATTTATCGCGCAGGCGTTTCAGCTGATCCGTGGTGGTCGAGATACCCGTCTACAACAGCGTGAGTTGCTGAATATTTTGCCACTATTGCCTGAAGTAGTGGGGATGCCAAAGGCCGCTGTTGTCGAGTTGGTAGACGCCTATACTTTTTTGAGAAATGTCGAGCATGCTATTCAAGCGATAGCGGATAAACAAACACAAGAACTTCCTCATGATACTGAGGCTCAATTACGCGTGGCCTACAGTCTTGGCTATGATTCTTGGGATGTGTTTTACAAGGTGCTAAACGCGCACCGCGCTCATGTTAGTCGCCATTTTGCCGAAGTGATAGCGCCTGCTGAGGAAGTTGCGCATTCCCATGAGGATCACACAAAGGAATGGTTGGCGTTATGGTCAGGACAGTTAGTAGAAGAGGAGGCTTTGGCCTTCATCGAGAGTCGAGGGTTTGATGAGGCACCCAAGGCACTGAAACTCCTCTCGGATATGGCCGCCTCTCGAACTGTTCAGATATTACAGCAAGCGGGTAGTGAGCGCTTAAAAGCAGTACTCCCTGCACTAATAGAGATGATAGGGCGTGTTGATAACGCGACGGAAACGCTCGCGCGAGTGTTATTGCTTATTCAGTCTGTGCTGCGGCGCTCAGCGTATCTTGTACTGTTAGCAGAAAACCCGGGTGCTATGCAGCAGTTGGTCAGACTCTGCTCAAGTAGCGCATGGTTTGCAGAGCAACTATCGAAACAGCCAGTTTTGTTAGATGAGTTGATTGATCCTCGAACACTCTATTCAACACCCGACAAAGCTGAACTTTTAGCGGAACTTCGTCAACAGTTGCTGCGTATCCCAGAGGAGGATGTTGAGCAGTTGATGGAGACACTCCGTTATTTTAAGAGTGCCCATCTGCTACGTGTGGCCGCCTCTGATATCACAGGAGTATTGCCTCTGATGAAAGTAAGTGATTACTTAACCTGGCTGGCAGAGGTTATTTTAGAAAGTGTTTTGGAGGTCGCTTGGCGTTCAATGGTTGAGAAACATGGGCGCCCTATAAAGTCAGAGGGTGTGCCATCAGAGTTGGATTTCATAGTTATTGGATACGGAAAGTTGGGTGGCATAGAGCTGTCTTATGGCTCAGATTTGGATCTGGTTTTTATTCATAACTGCGATCCAAGCCTGGCTACCGATGGAGATAAATCGATTGCAAATTCTGTGTTCTTTGCAAGGTTAGGGCAAAGAATTATCCATATCCTAAATACCTATACGGCGGGGGGGCAGCTTTATGAAGTTGATATGCGTCTTCGGCCATCGGGGAACTCTGGATTGCTGGTCTCATCACTTAAAGCCTTTACCGACTACCAGCGCAAAGAAGCTTGGACATGGGAGCATCAGGCACTCGTTCGGGCAAGAGTGGTCGCAGGTTCTGAATCTTTAGCGCATGAGTTTGAAGCCGTTAGAGCCTCAATACTGTCAATGCAGCGCGATTTACCTCATTTAAAAGAAGAGGTTTCATCGATGCGTGAAAAGATGAGAGATCATCTGGGCACCAGTAAAAAGGAAGCAGAAGAGAAACAGCTCTTTAATCTAAAGCAGGATAGAGGGGGGATTGTCGATATAGAGTTCCTTGTACAGCTTCAGGTGTTGGGCTACTCCCATCAATACCCTAGTTTACTTACGTATACTGATAATATTCGCGTTCTTGATGCGGCTGAAGCTGAGGGATTAATTTCGACGATAGATGCAGAAACATTGCGTGAGTCTTATAAAGACTATCGAGCAATCGGACATAGGTTAACACTCCAAGAACAATCTAATGTTATCGATGAGTCCACTATTGTAGACCGTAGACATGCAGTGAGTGCTATTTGGCAAAAAGCGTTCGCGTAAGATGAAAAAAAGCCTGCTCTTTTTCAAGGGCAGGCTTTATTAAACACGGGTATTAAACGCGTGTTAACCAACCATGTTTATCTTCGGTTTTGCCCCATTGGACATTATTAAGTGCTTGGCGAAGCTTCAGAGTCGTTTGTCCGACCCCGCCATCACCCACTTTAAATTCTTTGCCGTGGTGGATCAGCGTTCCAACCGGTGTTAATACAGCCGCTGTACCTGATAAAGCCGCTTCGCAGCCAGGTTTGGCAGCACGCTCAAGTAGTTCGTCAACGGTCAGTTGGCGCTCAGAGACGGTCATGCCCAAATCACGGGCAATGGTCAGGATGGAATCACGTGTTACGCCGTGCAAGAAGCTCTCATCTAATGCTTTCGTGATG
>DAIRSP010000003.1:0-36265 GCA_036804365.1 Neptunomonas sp.
CGACAGTAGATGGTGATACTGTTAGTTCAGCTACAATTTTATGTGCTGATCGAAAGGTGTGAAGCGTGATAGATCCACGAGCCATTATAGATGCCGATGCTAATTTAGCCGACAATGTAACAGTTGGACCGTGGACTTATATTGGTCCTGGCGTCGAAATAGGAGAGGGCACCACAATAGCCTCACATGTGGTTATTAAGGGGCCGACTCTTATTGGAGCGAATAATAAAATATTCCAGTTCTCAACCATCGGAGAGGAGTGTCAGGATAAAAAATATGCTGGCGAACCTACCCGATTAGAGATTGGTGATAACAATACATTTCGTGAAGGCTGTACTGTTCATCGAGGAACCGTGCAGGATAACTCCTTAACGAAAATTGGTAGCCATAATTTATTTATGGCCTATGCGCATGTCGCTCATGACTGTATTGTCGGCGACAACGTTATTCTTGCTAACAACGCAGCGATTGCCGGGCATGTTCATGTCGGTAATCACACCATTCTCGGTGGTTTTACAGCGGTGCATCAGTTCTGTCGCATAGGTAGTCATGTGATGTGTGGTGCTGGGACCGTTGTACTCAAAGATATTCCAGATTTTGTCCTTGCGACGGGTAACCCTGCTGAACCGCACGGTATCAATGCAGAAGGGCTAAAACGCCGAGGCTTTTCAGCTGAAGCGATCCGTCAAATTCGCAATGCATATAAGGCCATCTATCGTAAAAAACTTACAATAGATCAAGCGCTTGCTGCATTGGAAGAGATGTCCGAAACAACGCCGCAACTTTTACCTATGATTGCATCGCTTAAAGGATCGACTCGAGGCATTATCCGCTAGGGGGCTGGTATGGCCAAATTACGTATCGTAATGGTAGCGGGTGAAGCTTCGGGTGATATTTTAGGGGCCGGACTCATTCGAGCATTAAAACAGCATTACCCTGACGCAGAATTTGAGGGCATCGGGGGTGATCTTATGTGTGCTGAGGGTTTTAATACTCATTATCCTCTTGAGTCACTATCTGTCATGGGCCTTGTCGAAGTTCTGGGTAAGCTAAGAGAGTTGCTTAAGATTCGGGCAGACCTAATTGGTCGTTATTTGGCTAATGCGCCAGATCTTTTTATCGGCATTGATGCACCTGATTTCAATCTTAAGATTGAAACAGCGTTAAAAGCGGCTGGGATACCTACCGTGCATTATGTCAGTCCATCTATCTGGGCATGGAAAGCTAAACGCGTTTTTAAGATAAAAAAAGCGGCTGACTTAGTTCTCGCGTTATTCCCTTTTGAATCGAAATATTATGCGCCTACGCAGCAACGAGTAGCCTTTGTTGGCCATCCTTTAGCTGATCAGATCGCAAACGATTTATCGCTAATCAACGCTAAAAGCGGGTTAGGGGTAGAAAATAAAAAGCGCGTAGTCGCCCTTCTGCCGGGTAGCCGGGCAGGAGAACTCAAATATTTGGCAGAGCCTTTTCTTGAAGCGGCTAGTTTATTTCAAAAAAAATACCCCGATACCCAGTTTCTGCTTCCAGCAGTGAATGAGCGGCGTTTATTGCAGTTACAACAGATAGTTGAGCAGAAATATTCTGCTCTAAATATCACACTCTCCCTTAAAAACTCGAGATTAGTGATGGCAGCCTCTGATGCGATTTTAATTGCATCAGGTACCGCTACACTGGAAGCATTGCTGTTAAAGAAGCCGATGGTCGTTTGTTATAAAATGGCATCTCTGACTTATGCCATCTATTCGCGCATGCTCAAAACGCCTTTTGTCGCATTGCCCAATATTTTGGCTAATAAAGCTTTAGTGCCGGAAATTCTGCAGAATAATGTGACCGCTGAACGGTTATACGATGAGTTAGAGCATATTTTTTCGGATCAACAATATTTGAGTGGCCTCAAAGAAGAGTTTGATCAAATAGCCAAAGGTTTAACCTTAAACGCCGATGAGCGTGCCGCTGAGGCTATCGTTGCCCTACTTGAGTTAAAGAAGGGTCGTTAAATGGAAACTTTAGCTTTTAAATTCAATACTTATCAACGCATAGCGGGTGTCGATGAGGTAGGGCGTGGTCCCTTGGTTGGCAACGTTGTAGCAGCGGCTGTGATCTTAGATCCAAGTAAGCCGATTGAAGGACTAGCGGACTCTAAAAAACTCTCAGAAAAAAAGAGGGAGTATCTTTATGAGCTTATTCTTGAGCGCTCGCTAGCTTGGAGTGTCGCCTCGGCATCTCCTGCTGAAATAGATCAAATCAATATTTTACATGCCAGTATGTTGGCAATGCAGCGAGCGGTTGAAGGGTTAACGATTGAGCCTGAATATGTGCTTATTGATGGTAATCGATGCCCCAAAATAAACTATCCCTGTGAGGCGATTGTTAAAGGTGATGCAAAAGTTAAGGAGATAGGTGCCGCATCTATTATTGCGAAGGTGATTAGAGATAGAGAAATGGTAGCGCTAGATGAACGCTATCCAGACTACGGATTTAAAAAGCATAAAGGCTATCCAACAGCTATGCATCTCGCTTCTTTAGAGAAGTATGGCCCTTTGGCTGAGCATCGAGTAACTTTCGCACCTGTTAAAAAATTGCTGGCACATAAAGACTGATAGTTAAACCTTAAAGTCTCTTAAGCCAGCGAGAATCAGGCTTCCAATCCTTAATCCACTGCGGAAGATGGGTTGCAGGCATCGGGCGAGAAATAGCATACCCTTGGCCGAATTCGCAACCGAGCTCCAACAACGCAGTACCATGATCAATGGTTTCTACACCTTCTGCAATCACACTGCGCTTAAATGCTTTGGCTAAGTTAATGACACCTTCGACAATAGAAAGGTCGTCAGCATCAACTAACATATCGCGAACAAAGGTCTGATCGATTTTGATGAGTTGCGCAGGTAGATGTCTGATATAGGCTAACGATGAGTAGCCCGTGCCGAAATCATCCAGTGCAAATTCAACTCCGATAGCTAAACAGTCCTCAATTATTTGATGCGCTTGTTTTAAGTCATGCATCATACTGGTTTCAAGAATTTCCAACTTAAGTAGTTGAGGATTGATATCAGGATACAGAGATAGTATCTCTTTCAGACGTAAAACAAAGTTTTCCTGTTGAAGATGCAGAGCTTCAATATTCACCGCTATTGATAGCGTTAGTCCTTGTGCCTTCCATGCTTGAATTTGCTGTAATGCGGAGTGTATCACCCATTCGCCAATGTCGATGCAAAGAGGTTCGTTAGCAATGATAGGTAAAAACTCAGCGGGCTGCATCAGACCTTTGCTTGGGTGTTGCCATCGGATCAGTGCTTCTAAACCAAGTACCTGTCCCGTTCTCATGTTAACTTTTGGCTGATACCAAAGAATAAACTCACCTGCAGACAACGCTTTTTTGATTTGAATTAGCTCATCATGATGTGATTTAAGCAGGGTGTCTTGCGCCTTATCGAAAAAATGATAACGGTTTTTGCCCGTTTGCTTCGCTTGATACATGGCTTGATCGGCTTGGCGAATCAGAATATCAGGTTCTGCACTGTCTGTAGGAGCGAAACTAACACCGATACTTGCAGAGGTCATCAGTCGCTGATTTTTGATGCTTATTGATTGCGATGAAGATGAAAGTAGGCGTTCCAAGATAACTTCACTTTCGGCTTTACTCTCAAGATTCGCTAATATAACTAAAAACTCATCTCCGCCTATCCGCGAAAGAGTGTCTCCTTCGCGTAAGCTCGCCTGTAAACGCTCAGATACTTTAATCAGAAACTCATCGCCGATATTATGCCCATAGGTATCATTGATCTGTTTAAACCCATCTAAGTCTAAATAAGCAACGGCGATAACGTTGTTTTGGCGTTTTGATTGTGAAATCGCGAGCGCTAAGCGATCTAATAGCAGTAGACGGTTGGGTAAATTTGTCAGTTGATCGTAATGAGCAATATGTTCTAACTCTAATTGGTGCTTTTTAGTGATAGATATATCTGATAACAAGCCAATATAGTTTGTAACTTGATGAGAGGTGTTATCTTTTATTGCTTTAATAAACAGCTTCGCAAAGTATTCACTTCCATTGCTGCGGCGATTCCACAACTCACCCTGCCATTGTCCTCTGCTACTAATTTGAGCCCACATCTCTTCATAAAAAGCGGGGCTTTGTCGACCCGAACGTAAAATGCTGGTTTTCAAGCCAATGCTCAGTTCGCGGCTATGGCCTGTTAGTCGTGTAAAGGCTGGGTTTACATCCAGTATGTTGGTCTGCGCATCCGTAATAATGAGCCCCTCAGAAAGGTTTTCAAAAGTAATGGCAGCCTGCTTAAGCTTGATCTCTTTTTGTTTGCGTTCTGTTATATCTGTAAAAATAGTGTGTGCGAATAGCATTTTGCCATCTTTCACATGCGGCGTAGTTCTCGCCTCCATGAAGATTCTCTGGCCGCTTTTGGTGAGTAAAATGCTTTCATAGTTGCCTATCTCTTCGCCTTTTAAAATCCGCTGAATCCTAGGCTTGGCATTTTCTCGGTCTTCGGGTGCTATAATGTCGATAACACGGATCTTACGTAACTCTTCTAGACTGTAGCCGAGCGTTTGCATTTGGGCGCGATTGGCATCAATGATAAAACCTTGATTGTCTACGATATGAATCATATCGAGTGACTCTTCAAATAATGCGCGGTATTTTTTCTCGTTTTCTTTACGCTCAGTGATATCGCGTAGAATGGCATGAGCTGAGATCATTTTCCCCTGATCCATATAGGGAAAAACACTCGCTTCTACATCGATTTTGTTACCGCTATAGGTAACCATTCGGGTTTCATAGCAATTAATCGCTTCCCCTTTTCTAAGAGCCAGTAGCTTCTCGCGGGTAATCGCTTTAAATTCAGGGTCGATGAGGTCAATTAAGGGTTTTCCAATCAATTGATCACCGTAACCTAATGTTCTTATCTCTTGTGGGTTAGCATCGATAATTCGGCCCTTTTCATCGATGATATGTATCATATCCAGTGAATTCTCAAACAGGCTACGGTACTTCTTCTCGCTCGCATCTAAAATCGCCAGGGTAGGTTTGCAATCCGAGCATTGGCGAAAGTTGAATTGAATGATAGGGCCAGCGTCTGTGTCCGCTAAGGTCATGGAAACCGTAGAGTAAAAGCAATAGCCATCGCTACGTTTGCACAGCCATTCAACTACATGGCTACCTTCCCGCAGGGTAGTGGCGAGGTGCTTATTTAGGCTTTCAAGAGAGATGCGACCGTCAGGTTGTAAGGTTGGATAGAAGGCTTTTAAATCAGCTTTGTAGAACGCCTCTTCAGTCATCCCAAATAAATGTAAGGCGCTTTTATTGGTCTTGATAAAGGTTTGAGAAAGAGGCGAGAACAGTGCTAAGGCATCATTGGAGTGAAGAAACCATTGTTCGTAAGAGGAGGTGTTAGGCAGTGTCCCCTGAATATAAATAACGACGCCACTAACGGCATCATCACTCCCAAAGTAAGGCTGGATATTGAATGAATAAAGTTTGCTTGAGCCATCTAAAAGGGTAACTTGATTGAGGCTGTTTTGCGATTTTTCCCCTTTGAGCGCTAAAGCTAATAAGCGTTTTTGTTGATCACTAGTTTTAAGAAATGACTGCTCGAATGGCTTTCCCCGCAAGTCCCTATCCTGAATGTGGTGTTTATGTGCCCAGCTTTGGCTGTATGCTAGATAGCACATGTCGGTATCTAGCACGGCTGCGGCTATCGGGGTGTGTTCAATATGGGCTTGCAGGGCGTGGATCATAGGGGCTCTTTAAAAATATCAACGTTGCCTAAACAGATTGCCAGATTAAGTAGAGCTTAAGGGGCTACTTAGGATGATTAAATGTCTTTTTAGTATGCATAACCTTAGACTATTTTCTGAATTTTTGTTGTGCACCACGTCAATTATTGGCGACAGTGTCATTATTATTTGTTGCCCGCAAGGTTAAGTGAAATTGCAGTGATAGTGTGTGATACTTGTAGGCTTGCTACCCTCGTTACACAATAGGTTGCCTTACTATCTTTAACCTGCTTCATGCGTCCCTGCTTTATAGAATAGTGTATTAATAGGAAAGTTTATGTCTGCTGCTAAGTTTGTGCATCTTCGTGTTCATACGGAGTTCTCTTTGGTTGATGGTTTAATCAGGGTTAAAGAGCTGGTAGGTGCGACAAAAAAAGCCAATATGCCCGCGGTAGGTATTACAGATCAGGTAAATTTATTTGCCCTAGTTAAGTTTTATAAAGCAGCTTTAAATGCAGGTATTAAGCCTGTTTGTGGGGTTGACCTACTCGTCCGAAATGAGATCGATAAAGAGGGGTCGCCTTTTCGTCTAACGCTGTTAGTTCAAAATGCGAAAGGCTATCGCAACCTGATGGAGTTGGTGTCCCGAGCTTATGCAGAAGGACAGCATGAAATTGTTGATAAAGCCTTAGTTCAGAAGTCTTGGATTGCTGAAAAGTCAGAGGGGCTGATTGCTCTATCCGGAGCCAAAGAAGGTGACGTTGGCCGCGCCATGATTTCGGGTAATGGCACCGCTGAACAGTTACTCAATGAATGGATGGCGATATTTCCCAATAGGTACTATTTAGAGGTTCAACGTACCGGGCGCTCAGGCGAAGAGATCGTTATCAGTGAAAGTGTGCGCTTAGGTTTAGAAAAAAACTGCCCATTGGTTGCGACTAATGATGTGATGTTTTTAACCGAAGATGATTTCGATGCACATGAGGCAAGGGTTTGTATCAACCTAGGCCGCACGCTAGAAGACCCCACTCGACCCAAAAACTACAGTAGTGAACAACACTTTCGCTCGGCAGAGGAGATGGAAGCCCTCTTCTCCGATATCCCGAGCGCAGTTCAGAATACGGTAGAAATAGCCAAACGCTGCAACATCGAAATGGATCTTGGTACTTATTATCTTCCCAAGTACCCTATCCCTGAAGGGATGTCGATGGATGACTTTTTCTGCAAAGTTTCTCGAGATGGGTTAGAGGAACGACTAAAAATACTGCTTGATGAGAATGATCCTGAGTATTTAGAGAAACGCAAAGCCTATGATGATCGACTTAAATTCGAGCTAGATATCATTACTCAAATGGGTTTCCCAGGTTACTTTCTGATCGTCATGGACTTTATTCAATGGGCCAAAGATAACGGCATCCCTGTTGGTCCAGGCCGTGGATCGGGGGCTGGCTCGCTAGTGGCTTACGCTCAAAAAATTACTGATTTGGATCCGCTGGAATACGATTTGCTCTTTGAGCGATTTCTAAACCCAGAGCGTGTTTCCATGCCTGACTTTGATATCGACTTCTGTATGGATAATCGTGACTTGGTTATCGATTATGTGGCGCGAACCTATGGTCGAGATGCTGTTTCACAGATTATTACTTTCGGTACGATGGCCGCGAAAGCGGTGGTCCGAGATGTGGCGCGTGTTCAAGGTAAGGCGTTTGGTTTAGCCGATAAACTGTCTAAGTTAATCCCCTTTGAAGTCGGCATTACGCTGAGTAAAGCGATGGAGCAGGAGCCTACTCTTAAAGAGTTTGTTGAGGCGAGTGAAGAAGCCCAAGAAATCATGGAGATGGCTTTTAAACTTGAAGGGATTACCCGTAACGTCGGTAAACACGCGGGTGGTGTGGTTATTGCACCGACTAAACTGACGGATTTTTCTGCTACCTATTGTGATGCCGAAGGCCATGGTCTGGTTACCCAGTTTGATAAAGGGGATGTCGAAGAAGCCGGTTTGGTTAAGTTTGACTTCTTGGGTTTGCGAACCCTCACTATTATCGATTGGGCATTAAAAACCATTAATGCGATTCGTGCTAAAAGCAACGAAGCACCACTCGATATTTCATTGATCTCTCTTGAAGATAAGCCAACCTTCGATCTGCTTCAGTCGGCTGAAACAACAGCCGTTTTCCAATTAGAGTCCAGTGGTATGAAGGACTTGGTTAGACGCCTGTTGCCTTCTCGTTTCGAAGATATAGTCGCGTTGGTGGCGCTGTTCCGACCGGGCCCGCTTCAGTCTGGGATGGTGGATGATTTTATCAATCGAAAGCACGGCCGAGCAGAGATGGCATGGCCACACCCTGATTATCAGCTTGATAGCTTGCAGCCTGTATTAGAACCTACCTACGGGATAATTCTTTACCAAGAGCAGGTTATGCAGATAGCGCAGGTCATGGCCGGCTACTCGCTAGGCGGTGCCGACATGCTGCGTCGCGCTATGGGTAAGAAAAAGCCTGAAGAGATGGCTAAGCAGCGAGAAGGCTTTCTGGTTGGTTGTGAATCTAATGGTATAAATCGAGACTTGGCAGGTAACATCTTCGACTTGGTTGAAAAGTTTGCTGGTTATGGATTTAACAAGTCCCACTCCGCAGCCTATGCCTTAGTATCTTATCAAACCGCATGGCTAAAAACGCACTATCCCGCTCCCTTTATGGCGGCAGTTATGTCCTCTGATATGCAGAACACCGAGAAGGTGGTTATCTTCATTGAAGAGTGTCGCAAGATGGGACTCGCACCTGCTTCACCGGATGTTTGCAGCGGTGAGTATATGTTTACGGTCAACGAGCAGGGTGAGATCGTTTATGGCTTAGGCGCTATTAAAGGTGTGGGTGAAGGTCCCATTGAGGCGATCGTTAAAGCACGACAGGATGGGCTTGGAGAGTTCAAAGATATCTTTGATTTTTGTGAGCGTGTCGGTGCTAAAAAGCTCAACAAACGGGTTCTTGAGGCGCTGGTTAGGTCGGGTGCGCTAGATAAGCTTGGTCCACATCGAGCGGTTCTATGGGAAGCGATTAGCGCGGCATTGCAAGCGGCTGATCAAAGTGCAAGAAATCAGGATGCCGGTATATTTGATCTCTTTGGCGAAGTAGAAGCTGAAGCGCCTCGGGATAAGTTTGAGGATTTCAAAGAGGTACGCCGCTGGTCGGATAAAGAACGTTTGACCGGCGAAAAAGATACTCTAGGTTTATACCTCACGGGTCACCCTATCGATGAATATGAAAAAGAATTAAAAAACTTTGTCAGTAAAAAGATTGTTGATCTACAACCGATGCGTGGTAAGCAGCAAAGAATTGCAGGTTTGATCGTTGACCAACGTGTTAAAAAGACGAAGCGTGGCGACTCCCTGTGTTTCTTAACGTTAGATGATAGGTCAGCTCGAATCGATATTACCCTATATGGCGAAATCTATGATCAAACCCGAGAGTGGGCGGTTAAAGATACGATAGTGATTATGGAAGGTGAAGTGACTTCCGATGACTATTCTGGTGGGCTTAAGGTACGTTGCAGCAAGTTATCTAGCATTCCTATGGCTAGACGACAATATGCGAAGTCGCTGAAAGTCAGTAGTGATAGCGTTTTGTTAGTCGCGCGAAAAGCGGCTGAGTTTAAAGATATACTGATAAATCACCGCGCAGAAGAAGGTTTAATGTTATCGGTAAACTACCAGCGAAGTGATGTCGCAGGGAGTGTTACTCTTGGTGATAAGTGGCGTATCGATGCTACAGATGAGCTGATTTTAGCGCTCAAATGTCACTTTGGTGATGAAAGCGTACGAATAGAGTATTGAACAGGGTGGTTATCCGGCTGATGTGGCGGTAAAATCGTAACCCTATTTTTATAAACGATTGACTGGTTAAGCGGAAAGAGACAAATGAATCCGAATTATCTTGATTTCGAGCAGCCGATTGCTGATCTTGAAGCGAAAATTGAAGAGCTGAGATTAGTCGGTGACGGCACAGAAATTAATATCAGTGATGAACTGAATAAGTTGTTGGAAAAAAGTCGCAACTTAACGGAGTCTATCTTTAGCAACCTTTCGGCTTGGCAAATATCACAGCTTTCTCGCCATCCTAAGCGTCCGTATACCTTGGACTATTTGCGCCTGATATTTGAAGACTTCCAAGAGATTCATGGCGATCGACATTTTGCTGATGATGCTGCAATTGTTGGTGGTATGGCACGCCTTGATGGACGTCCTGTGATGGTCATTGGCCATCAAAAGGGACGTGAAGTTAAAGAGAAAGTTCGTCGTAACTTTGGTATGCCTCGCCCAGAAGGCTACCGAAAAGCGTTGCGTTTGATGCAGATGGCGGAGCGTTTTAAATTGCCAGTGCTTACGTTTATCGACACTCCAGGTGCATATCCTGGTATTGATGCGGAAGAGCGTGGACAAAGCGAGGCGATCGCTTTCAACTTGGCTAAAATGTCACAGTTGCAAACACCTATCATCGCGACTGTGGTTGGGGAAGGTGGATCAGGTGGTGCATTGGCGATTGGTGTTTGTGACGAGTTAATGATGTTGCAATACTCGACCTATTCGGTGATCTCTCCTGAAGGCTGTGCATCTATTCTTTGGAAAAGCGCAGAGCGTGCGTCAGATGCGGCTAAGGCGATGGGTATTACCTCTGAAAGACTTCATGAGCTAGGCTTGGTTGATAAAGTAGTACCCGAACCCTTAGGTGGTGCGCACCGTAACCCAGAAAAACTGGCGGCTACGCTGAAAGCCCAACTGATTAGCTCCCTAGCTAAATTGGACACTTATGATACCGACGAGCTTTTAGAACGTCGTTATCAGCGTTTGATGTCTTATGGTTTAACCTCTGCATAAAGCGAAGATGGTAGAGCGTTCACCCCTGGTTGCAGACTTTTTAAAGTGCTGCAACCAGTATCCATGTAACCGCTGGGTGATTGGATTGAGTGGTGGGCTAGACTCTATCGTGCTGCTTCAACTGGCTTCTCTTTATCTACCTCATAGCAAACTTCATGTCGTTCATGTCAATCATCACCTTCAAACTCTGGCTGATGATTGGGCGCAGTTTTGTTTTGATCAGGCGACGGTTAGAGGTATCTCCTTCACTCAATGTGATGTCGTTCCAAAATCATCTAGCGAGTTAGATGCACGTGACGCTCGATACACGGCCTTTGAGTCTTTCTTGAACGAAGGCGACACGCTGTTACTTGCGCATCATGCGAATGATCAGGTTGAAACATTGCTTTTTCGTTTGATGCGGGGATCGGGTCTGAAAGGTATGTGTGGGATGCCCGTTAGACGCTTGTTACGTTCTGGGCAACTCCTGCGCCCCTTACTTAATATTCCACGAGACGAGCTTGAACATTGGGCAGAGGAGCAGAGTCTTGTTTGGGTTGATGATCCTACCAACCAAGTGGATACCTATGATAGGAACTTCTTACGGCAGCATATTGTTCCATTATTGGAGAAGCGCTGGCCGCAGGCTGCTTCGCAGTTAGCCAAGACGAGCATTAGGCTTTCAGCAGATCATGCGTTACTAACGGAATACCTAGAGGCTGATTTATCTCACTCTCTCGTCTCGCCTAGACAGCTTGCATTGAGCTCGTTGAGGATGTTCAAACCAGAGAAAAGAAGGGCGTTGTTAAGGCATTGGTTTAGTAAGGTCACGGGCATATCCTTGCCTGATTCCTTTAGTGAGTTGTTGGATGAGCTAGGTCTGGTCAGTAATTCGAACCCCGTGCTGCAGTTTAAGCACTGGGAACTCAGACGCCATAAAGACAACCTATATATTAGCCAGTGCAGCAGTGATGTTGAGCCCTACTCCATTCCATTGCGCGAGGGTCGCATCGAGCTAAGTCATGGCGAACTTATGGTTGTTAAATCAGATAAGGGTATGCGCTTAGCGAGCCTTGAGGGTGTGATGATAAATAATCGAATGGAAGGGATGCGTTGTAAACCTGTGAAGCGCCCAACCAAAACGATTAAGCATCTATTTCAAGAGGCTGATATACCGGCTTGGCAACGTAACAGTTGGCCAGTTTTAATGGCTCAGGATGTTGTTGTCGCTATCCCAAATATCTGTATTGCAGAGGGTTGGGAGGCAGCTGATGACGTATGTCAGGGTTATGCCCTAATTTGGGTACCTTTCTGATTGTCGAAAGCTCACCTTTTTGCTATCCTGTAGCCCCATCTTTAGTTAGTTTTTTTCCCTCACTTTCAGCCAAAACAGGTTCCACATGACGCGTTACATTTTCGTCACTGGTGGTGTCGTGTCCTCTTTGGGCAAAGGCATCGCATCCGCTTCGCTTGCCGCTATTCTTGAAGCGCGCGGTTTAAAAGTCACTATGTTGAAGCTTGATCCATATATCAACGTGGATCCAGGTACTATGAGTCCTTTCCAGCATGGTGAAGTATTCGTTACGGAAGATGGCGCTGAGACGGATCTCGATTTAGGTCACTATGAGCGCTTTATCCGCACCACGATGACTAAGCGTAATAACTTTACGACGGGACGTGTCTATCAACACGTACTCAGTAAAGAACGCCGCGGTGATTACCTCGGCGGCACCGTTCAGGTTATTCCGCACATTACTGATGAGATTAAGCGTCGCGTTGTAGAGGGAGCAGGCGATGCAGATATCGCATTAGTCGAAATCGGTGGCACGGTCGGTGATATAGAATCACAACCTTTCCTAGAAGCTGTTCGCCAGCTTAAAGCCGAAGTGGGTTTCTCTCGTGCCATGTTTATGCATCTGACATTGGTGCCATACATAGCAACAGCGGGTGAAATTAAAACCAAGCCTTCTCAGCACTCAGTCAAAGAGTTGCGCTCAATTGGTATTCAGCCTGATATTTTAGTCTGCCGGTCAGAGCAAGCGATTCCAGATTCTTCACGTCGTAAGTTGTCTTTGTTCACTAACGTCGAAGAACGTGCGGTTATTTCAATGCCGGATGCGGATACTATCTATAACATCCCTCAAATGCTGTGTGCTCAGGGCTTAGATGATATCGTTGTTGAACGCTTTAAGTTGGACGCCCCAGCAGCTGATTTAACGGACTGGATCAATGTGGCAGATGCACACTTGAATCCAGACGGTGAAGTACGTATTGCCATGGTTGGTAAGTACATGGAACTGTTAGATGCGTATAAATCACTGATAGAAGCTATCTCCCACGCAGGTATCAAGCTACGTAAAAAAGTGCGTATCGACTATATCGACTCAGAACGTGTTGAGCGCGAAGGCGTTGAGATTCTAAAAGATGTATCAGCGATTCTTGTGCCGGGTGGATTTGGTGAGCGCGGTGTAGAGGGTAAAATCGCTGCAGTTAAATATGCGCGTGAGAACAAGGTTCCTTATTTAGGTATCTGTTTAGGTATGCAAGTGGCGGTCATTGAATATGCTCGTCATGTGGCGAATATCGCGAATGCAACCTCGACCGAATTTGTTAAGAACGCTGAACATCCAGTGATCGGCTTAATTACTGAGTGGATTACTGAAAAAGGTCAGGTTGAAGTTCGTGATGAACAAACAGACTTAGGCGGCACTATGCGTCTTGGCGCGCAAAAGTGTCACCTAACAGAAGGATCAACGGCTGCCCGTTGTTATGGCAGTACCGAGATTGTTGAGCGTCACCGTCACCGCTACGAAGTGAATAATAACTACGTAGCCGCCCTCGAAGCCGCAGGCTTAAGAATTTCTGGGCGTTCGGTTGATGGAGAATTAGTGGAAGTCGTTGAAGTGCCTGACCATCCTTGGTTCGTGGCTTGTCAGTTCCACCCAGAGTTCACTTCATCTCCACGTGATGGACACGGGTTGTTCACTGGTTTTATCGAAGCTGCTTTGGCTGAACAAGCGCGCCGTCAGTAAGCGTGTTTAGGATAATATATTTAGGAAATTTGGAGAGACAGAATGGCTCAGATTGCCAATATTAAAGCACGTGAAGTACTTGATTCTCGCGGTAACCCAACGGTAGAAGCGGATGTTATTCTGGCTTCAGGTGTTGTCGGTTCTGCTTGTGCACCATCGGGTGCCTCTACCGGTTCCCGTGAAGCGCTTGAGTTGCGTGACGGTGATAAATCTCGTTACCTAGGCAAGGGTGTTCAAAAAGCCGTAGCAGCGGTTAACGGTGTTATTCGCGATGCTTTGATAGGTATGGATGCAACGGATCAGCGTGCATTAGATAACAAGATGCTTGCGCTTGATGGTACTGAAAATAAAGCAACTCTTGGTGCCAATGCTATTTTGGCCGTCTCTCTAGCCGCGGCTAAAGCTGCAGCGACCGAGAAAGGTGTTCCTTTGTATGCGCATATTGCGGATATCAATGGCACGTCGGGTCAGTTCTCTCTGCCTGTACCTATGATGAATATCATCAACGGTGGTGAGCATGCTGACAACAACGTTGATATCCAAGAGTTTATGGTTCAACCAGTCAACTTCACTAAATTCTCGGATGCTCTACGTTGTGGCGCGGAAATCTTCCATGCGCTCAAAGCCGTGCTGAAAGCACGTGGCTTAAATACTGCGGTTGGCGATGAGGGTGGCTTTGCTCCGAACTTATCCTCTAACGAAGAAGCGTTAGTAGTCATCAAAGAAGCGGTGGCGAACGCCGGTTACGAGTTAGGCAAAGATGTTACTTTAGCTTTGGACTGTGCTTCATCAGAGTTCTACAAAAACGGTAAGTATGACTTGGCTGGCGAAGGTCAGGTATTTGATGCTGAAGGTTTTGGTGATTACCTCGCTAAACTAACAGAGAACTATCCTATCGTTTCTATCGAAGATGGTATGGATGAATCTGATTGGGATGGTTGGGCAAGTCTAACGCGCAAGATTGGTGATAAAGTACAATTAGTGGGTGATGATCTATTCGTTACCAACACTAAGATTTTGGCGCGTGGTATCGAGCAAAGTATCGGTAACTCTATCCTGATTAAGTTCAATCAGATCGGATCGCTGTCTGAAACATTAGATGCTATCAAAATGGCTAAAGATGCGGGCTTTACAGCCGTTATATCTCATCGCTCTGGCGAAACGGAAGATACAACGATTGCTGATTTAGCTGTGGGTACGGCAGCTGGCCAGATTAAAACGGGTTCGCTTTGTCGTTCTGACCGCGTAGCTAAATATAACCGCTTACTTCGTATCGAAGAAGAACTAGGTAGCAAGGCTATCTATAACGGTTTGAAAGAGATTAAAGGTCAAGCATAAATCTATGATCTGAAGAAAGGGG
Organism: Neptunomonas sp.; assembly: GCA_036804365.1. Classification (GTDB taxonomy): domain Bacteria; phylum Pseudomonadota; class Gammaproteobacteria; order Pseudomonadales; family Balneatricaceae; genus Neptunomonas. The sequence goes on from DAIRSP010000003.1 coordinate 14,981, forward strand.
GCTGAGGCCCCCTTTTTAGATTGCGGGGTAACGTGTGTTTCGCTGGTTTATCATCTTATTAGTACTTATTTTTTGCGGTTTGCAATATCGTCTATGGTTTGGTGATGCGAACGTATTGCAGTTGATGTCGCTGCGTCAGCAAATAGGTGAACAGCAAGCTGAAAATGAGCAGCTCCAGACGCGAAATCGTCAATTAGAAGCTGAAGTTGTGGATTTGAAGAAAGGATTGTCAGCGATCGAAGAGCGCGCACGTAGTGATCAGGGTATGGTTCGTAGCGATGAAGTTTTTTACCAATTGGTGGAGCCACTCCCCAAACAACGGGAGAGTAAGCAATGAATTTACCGACTGATTATGTCTATTTATACGGGAAACCTAATAGTTCGGCCGAAATACGCCATGAAGCGGCTGACTTTAAAGTAACAGAAATTCCTGCATTTATGCCCGAAGGTGAAGGTGAACACGTATTTTTGTTAATCCGCAAAACGGGAGAAAATACGGATTGGGTCGCTCGACAACTGGCTAATTTTTGTCAGGTTTCTCCTAATGATGTGGGGTATGCAGGAAAAAAAGACCGGCACGCAATCACTGAACAATGGTTTAGTGTCCGATTACCCTTAAATCGTGTGATCACTTGGTCCCTCTTTGGTGGCGATTCAATCGAAGTCTTGCAGGCTGTTCGACATCCTCGAAAGTTGCGTTTAGGTGCTTTGCTAGGGAATCGGTTTACGTTGCGGTTACGCAATGTCACGGAGGAGGATGAGTTTGAGCGCCGTGTCGGGCTTATCGCAGAGGGCGTACCTAATTACTTTGGTGAACAGCGTTTTGGTCAAGAGCAAGGTAATCTAACTAAAGGTATCGCGCTCATTAATGGCGAATATAAAGAGCGTCAACGGCATAAAAAGGGCTTATACATCTCGGCGGTTCGTTCATGGTTATTTAATCATCTATTGTCTGAACGAATTGAACAGCAGCTATGGAATAAGATTTTACCGGGTGATGTGATGATGCTTAATGGATCACGTAGTCACTTTGTAGCGGAGGTGGATGACGCTACTTTAGAGCAACGCCTATCTGAGAAGGATATTCACCTGTCTGGGCCACTTTGGGGGCGAGGTTTGCCGCTTGTCAAAGAGTCAGCGTGTGAATGGGAAGCAGGTGTAGTCAATCCTTGGCAATCAATTGCTGAACGTTTGGAGTATATGGGTTTACAGCAAGAGCGTCGTCCATTACGTTTAGTACCTGAAGCACTGAAAGTGACAAGAGAGGCAGACGGTCAGTGGTTATTAAGTTTTAATCTGCCGGCGGGTTCATTTGCGACCAGTATTTTAAGAGAATTATGTATATCAGGAACAGGGCAGACTTCATCTGAAGAGAGCGCATGAGAAAAATTTTAATATCCAATGACGATGGCGTTTTTGCACCGGGATTAGCTGCACTAGCAGCATCACTGTCGACTATAGCGAGCATTCAGGTAGTAGCGCCCGATAGAAATAGAAGCGGAGCGAGTAATGCGCTGACGTTGGATCGACCAGTAGAAGAGCATCGCCATGATAATGGCTTCATCAGCTTAAGTGGTACGCCAACAGACTGTGTACACATGGGGGCTTCTGGTCTATTTGGGATGATCCCGGACGTTGTCGTATCAGGCATTAATGCCGGTGCTAATTTAGGTGATGATGTTATCTATTCGGGTACCGTTGCTGCGGCCATGGAAGGGCGAGCACTCAGTTATCCTTCTGTTGCAGTATCCTCTGCAAGCTATGCCCCTAAACATTTTGAAAGTGCTGCAGAGATTGCTAAAAATATTCTACTGAATATTGATAAGCTCAATCTTCCTCCCCGTACCCTATTAAATGTTAACGTGCCTGATTTACCGTTAGCTGAAATTAAAGGTATTCACATTACCCGATTAGGACATCGTGCCGCCGCAGGTAAACCCGAGCCAAGTATCGACCCACGGGGAAAGGTAAGGTATTGGGTTGCCGGAGCGGGCGATGCTGTGGATAAAGCACCAGGAACAGATTTTTACGCGATTGAACATGGGTATGTCTCAATCACACCGTTACATATCGATATGACACTTTATCAGGGTATGGAAAACCTTGGAGAATGGTTGGAGTGTTTGCTTTGAATGATATACGTCTACAGGGTATAGGTATGACATCACAGCGCACGAGGGATCGACTGATTGCTCGGCTGCGTGAACAACACATCAGTGATGATCGTGTCTTAGAAGTGATTAGAGATACCCCGCGCCATATTTTTATAGATGAAGCGCTATCACACCGTGCGTATGAAGATACCGCGCTGCCTATAGGTTTTAACCAGACCATATCGCAACCTTATATCGTGGCAAGAATGACAGAGATCCTGTTAGCAGCGGGTCCACTCAAAACTGTTCTAGAGGTGGGTACAGGCTCGGGCTATCAAACAGCGGTACTGTCGCCATTAGTCGATAGGGTTTTTTCCGTAGAAAGAATCAAACCTTTGCAGGCAAAAGCGCGTGAGCGTTTTCGCCAGATGGGTTTAAAAAATATCTCATTACAACATACCGATGGAGGCATGGGCTGGCCCTCCCAAGCGCCGTTTGATGGCATTATAGTAACCGCGGCTCCCGAAGTGATTCCCGAAGAGTTATTGCAGCAATTAAAAGTGGGTGGTCGACTCGTGATTCCTGTTGGCCAAGACCAGCAGACCTTGAAACTGATTGTTCGGTGTTCTGAAGAGGAATACGAGAGCACAACATTAGAACGTGTAAAATTTGTTCCGCTGTTAGCAGGAACAATTCATTAGGGAGTAAAGGCTAGTTGAGTCAATCAAGAAGTTTGAAGGATTATCTGCTGCTGGCTGGTAAAGGGATCATGATGGGCGCGGCAGATGCAGTGCCCGGTGTATCAGGTGGTACGGTTGCATTTATTACCGGTATATATGAGGAGCTGATCGGAAGTATTCATCGATTTGATGCTGAAGCGGTTACCCTGCTATTCACCAAAGGCATAGGCGCATTTTGGCGTCATGTGAACGGTGCTTTTTTAGTCACACTGCTGTCTGGAATTTTTATCAGTTTAGTGACGCTCTCTCATAGTGTTCTTTATATGCTAGTGCATTACCCAGAGATGCTATGGGCCTTCTTTTTCGGCTTAATCCTCGCATCAACTATCGTCATTGCACGGCATATACCAGAATGGGACTTCAAAGCCTCGGTACTTTTTTTGGTAGGGACACTCTTTGCCTATATATTAACGAGCTTGGCGCCTACCGAAATTGAAGCGACGGGAGTCACGATCTTTTTATCAGGTGCCATTGCTATCTGCGCAATGATTTTACCTGGCATATCAGGTTCCTTTATTTTATTACTTCTCGGTATGTATGAAGTGATACTAACGGCTGTGAAAAACCTAGATCTGCTGACGTTAGTCTTGTTTGCAGGCGGTTGTGGCGTTGGGTTACTGAGCTTCTCGCGTTTACTCAATTGGTTATTTACCCATTATCGAGTTGCAACCCTGACACTTATGGCGGGCTTCTTGTTAGGCTCGCTCAATAAAGTGTGGCCTTGGAAATATACAACGGCCTATACCCTGAATCGGCATGGCGAACAAATTCCTTTGGTTCAGGATAATGTGTCCCCATTGCAGTATGAGGCATTATCTGGGCATCCCGCTTACGGTATAGCGTCGATTGTGCTGATGCTAATAGGGGGTGGTATCGTGCTCATAATAGAACGAGGCCAAGCAGGCAAAAAGTAAATTGTGAATATCCCAATGATCAATCAACGCAAGCTCTATGAACATACCCTGCTCTGGGGTGTGATGACGCTGCTTGTTGGGTGCTCTGGGGGCTATGCTCCAGTCACAGAGCAATCGATATCACAAAATCGCCGTGTTGAAATCATCCGTTCCAATGATAAAAATCAAACCTATTATCGAGTTAAAAGTGGGGATACACTTTACTCAATTGCTTGGCGCTATGGACTGGATTATCGTGTGCTAGCGCAGATGAATGGTATAGGTTCGGATTATCGGATTTACTCAGGGCAAACGCTTAATCTTAAGTCGGCTGCGAGTATTGAGCCAGCGCCAACTGCAAATCGTGAGATAACTCAGGTTGATCCCTTTGTCAGCGAAGGCGATGCCAAACCTATTATCTCCCGCAGTGTAAAGCCTACCGCTGACTTGCAAACAAAAGAAGCAGCTCCGGTCGCCGAGCCAGAATCCCCTAAACCAGTGCGTACTGTTCAGGTAGCGGCCGTAGATTCGAAAAATATTGTCTGGAAATGGCCCGTTGATGGACGATTAATTAAAAGCTTTTCTGCAAAGAGCGATCTAAATAAGGGCATTGATTTAGATGGTAAGATGGGAGACCCTGTGTACGCAGCCGCATCAGGGAAAGTAGTTTATGCAGGAAGTGGGTTATTAGGTTATGGAAACTTGATAATAATCAATCATAACCAAGAATACTTGAGTGCATATGCTCATAATAGTCGCATTTTGGCGACAGAAAATGATAATGTTAATGTTGGCCAGAAAATTGCCGAGATAGGTAATAGCGGTGCTGCTCGGACAATGTTGCATTTTGAAATTCGCAAGGACGGGAAGCCTGTAAATCCGCTTAGGTATCTGCCAAACAGGTAGCAGAAATAATAACAATAAAGAATTATAACTAAAGCGAAAACATACGGTGAAGACAGTGATGACAAATACTAGAAATAAAGATCTAGATAGTGAGGATATTCAACTAGATGCTGATGATGACTTTGATATCGATGATGTTGCGGATGACGATATTGAAGATGAGCCAGAGTTTTTGAATAGTGGCCGTGGTCGTGGGAGTCAGGCACACAGTGATTTAATGAATGCTAAATCACTTGATGCTACACAGTTATATCTGAACGAAATTGGTTTCTCTCCTTTGCTCAGTGCAGAAGAGGAGGTTTATTTCTCTCGGTTAGCACTTAAAGGTGATGAAAAAGCCAGAAAGCGAATGATCGAAAGTAACCTTCGCTTAGTTGTAAAGATTTCTCGTCGCTATATAAATCGTGGTTTGTCATTGTTAGATCTCATCGAAGAAGGGAACTTAGGATTAATTCGGGCAGTAGAAAAGTTTGATCCTGAACGCGGATTTCGCTTCTCTACCTACGCTACCTGGTGGATAAGACAAACCATCGAACGCGCTATCATGAATCAAACGCGAACGATTCGTTTACCGATCCATGTTGTCAAAGAGTTAAACGTCTATCTTCGTGCTGCTCGCGAGCTTTCTCAAAAGCTTGATCACGAGCCAACGGCGGAAGAGATTGCAGAGCTAGTTAGTAAGCCTGTAGAGAGTGTGCAAAAGTTACTGGGACTTAACGAACGAGTTGCCTCGATTGATATGCCAATGGGCGATTCTGATAAACCGGTTATCGAAACCATTGCAGATTCTGAAGCCTCTGATCCAGAGACTATGCTTCAAAATACCAATATAACGGGTAATTTGGAAAAGTGGTTGGATATGCTTCCTGATAAGCACGCTGAAGTACTCTCCCGACGTTTTGGATTACGTGGGTATGAGATGAGCACATTGGAAGAGGTCGGCTCTGAAATTGGCTTAACGCGTGAAAGAGTGCGTCAGATCCAAGTTGAAGCCCTGCGTAAGTTGCGTGAAATTGTCGAAAAAAATGGTTTGTCTGGAGAAGATCTGCTTCGTTAAGCAGATCTTTTTAACATCTATTTAATCAATAAACCGAGTTTGTTCGGTTTGTCTTTCCATGCATCGGCATCGGGCATAGGTTCAATGCGTTTTCGGATATTTGGCCAACGTTCAGCCAGTTGCGCATTTAGATCTATAAACATCATCTGATCTTCAGGTACATCAGACTCCTGAAAAATTGCGGCAGCGGGGCACTCAGGCTCGCACAGCCCGCAGTCAATACATTCGTCTGGATGTATCACCAGAAAGTTTTCACCTTCATAAAAGCAATCTACAGGGCAGACATCAACGCAATCTGTATATTTACAGCGAATGCAATTTTGAGTGACGACAAAAGCCATAGATATACCTCAATTAGTGCAACTTACTTTTTAATGAATATAGCAGCTCATGCGCTTGTCTGGGAGTTAATTCATCAGGATTGATATCCTCAAGTAAGGTGACGGCTGGATGGGTTGATGAGTTAAACATATCATTTTGAACTGGAGGTGGTGGCGGTGCGATGGTTTGAGAAGCGACCACGCTTTCGTTCTCTAGTTGTACCAGCTTCTGCTTCGCTTTGTTGATAACGTGGGTGGGAACTCCGGCCAGTTGTGCCACCTGAAGACCGTAACTTTGACTGGCTGGACCTTCGTGTACCTCGTGCATAAATACAATGCTATCCTGATGTTCAACCGCATTGAGATGAACATTAAAAACGCCATCTTGCTGGTCAGGTAAGGCCGTTAATTCAAAGTAGTGGGTCGCAAAAAGCGTGAAGGCTTGGATATCACTGGCTAAAAACTCAGCCGCAGACCAAGCGAGTGACAAGCCATCAAAGGTGCTCGTGCCGCGTCCGACTTCGTCCATCAACACTAAACTTTTCTCGGTGGCATTGTGCAAAATGTTGGCGGTTTCCGTCATCTCCACCATAAAAGTTGAGCGACCACCAGCCAGGTCATCGGAAGAGCCCATTCGAGTAAAGATGCGATCCATAACACCTATCTCTACCTTCTCTGCAGGAACATAACTACCAATATGCGCAAGCAAGGCGATTAAGGCAGCTTGGCGCATATAAGTGGATTTACCCCCCATGTTCGGCCCAGTAATGATCAGCATACGTCGCTCGGGCGACAATTCGAGATGGTTAGCCACAAATGGGGTATCAAGAACAGCCTCAACAACCGGGTGGCGCCCCGCAGTGATGGATAGATGGGGTGTGTCCAATAAAGTAGGGGCGCAAAAGTTTAAGGTTTCTGCGCGTTCAGCTAAATTATTAAGGGTATCAAGCTCTGCGAGAGCCTCTGCGCAATCCTGTAAGGGTGATAGAGCGTCAGCGAGTAACTCAAGCAGTTCATCGTACAAGGCTTTCTCACGTGCCAACGCTCTACTTTTAGCGCTAAGTGCTTTATCTTCGAAGGTCTTAAGTTCTGGGGTAATAAAACGCTCGGCATTTTTGAGTGTTTGGCGGCGAATATAGTCCACAGGCGCGGCTTCTGCTTGGCCTTTACTGATTTCAATAAAGTATCCGTGAACGCGGTTATAACCTACTTTAAGCGTCGAAATTCCTGTTCTCTCACGCTCCTTACGCTCCATCTCGATCAGATAGTCCCCAGCGTTTTCACTGATATTGCGCAGTTCATCAAGCTCTGAGTCATAACCCGTCGCAATCACCCCGCCATCTCTGATGACCACAGGCGGGTTATCTATAATCGCCCTCTCTAATAGCTGCGCTTGTTCAGGAAATTCGCTGATAGCGTTAGCAATCGCTTGGATATGATCAGGTCGATTAGGATCGATGAGTTGCTGCTGAAGTCCAGGCAAAGAGCTTAGTGCATCTCGCAATCGCTCCAAGTCTCTAGGTCTTGCTGAGCGTAAACCAATACGGGATAAAATACGCTCGATATCGCCAATTTTCTTTAGGGAATCGCTTAGGGATTCGTAGCGGAATTCAGAGATCAACCATTGCAGAGATGCTTGGCGTTTGAGTAGCGTGTGAATATCGCGCAAGGGTTGGTTTAACCAGCGTTTGAGAAGCCGGCTACCCATAGGGGTCGCCGTATGATCAAGGACGCTGATCAGCGTGTTATCGCGCCCACCAGAAAGGTTTTGATCTATTTCAAGGTTACGCCGAGTAGCCGCATCTAAAATAACGGTATTGCTTCGTTGTTCAATTTGAAGACGACGAATATGCGGTAAGGCTGAGCGCTGTGTGTCTTTAGCATATTGCAGCAGACAGCCTGCTGCCGCGATAGCAAGGTAAAGCTCAGAGCAGCCAAATCCTTGTAGGTTTTGAGTCTTAAACTGTTGGCACAAAATACGCTGTGCGCTATCAAGTTCGAAGTTCCATGGTGCTTGGGCTCTCAGGCCCTTTCGTCCTTGGAGTAGGCTGCTGAGAGAAGAGTCATCATTGTATAGAATTTCAGCAGGCTTAAGACGCTCCAACTCCGCTAACAGAGATTCACTGTCTTCGAGCTCCATTAGGCTAAAACGCCCCGTGCTGATATCAACGAGAGATACACCAAAGCGCCCTGCGTGTGAAGTGACAGCCAATAGTATGTTATCTCTCGACTCATCTAAAAAGGCTTCGTCGCTGATTGTGCCAGGTGTAACGATACGAGCAACGCGACGCTCTACAGGCCCTTTACTCGTAGCGGGATCGCCAAACTGCTCGCAAATTACAACAGACTCACCTGCGCGCACTATCTTACCAATATACCCCTCCGCAGCATGGAAAGGGATGCCCGCCATAGGAATAGGCTCACCACCGGACTTGCCACGCGCTGTTAACGAGATGTTGAGAAGCTGACTGGCTCGTTTGGCATCATCAAAGAAGAGCTCATAAAAATCACCCATGCGATAAAAAACCAGTTGATCAGGATGCTCGGCCTTAATCTTGAAATACTGCTGCATCATTGGGGTATGTGTAGGAGACGGATCTAACTTGTGACTACTCATAGAGGTTTTTAGCTAATCATCAAAGGGTTGTAGAGACCTGCTGCTGGGCGCAGTATCGATATACTGATCAGAGTAACAAATGAGCCATAAAACTACTATGGATATGCAGAACTGAGATCTTTTTTAGTCTTACCTTTGTGCTAAGTTTCTTATGATTTGTAAGGAAAAAGTACCAGTTTTCTACGCATCTCTTCAAAAGTTACGAAAAAAGTGCTATGGCGGTCTGGCGTTTCATGCCCTATGTTTAGTATTGGAGTCACGGATTATTAACAAGTTTAATAGTCGGTAATTGGTTAACAAAGTGGCTTAGGGAGAATGGAATGCCAAGTAGCATGAAGGATCAGCGACCGATCAGTTCAGCCTCGGCTAATAAAAAATGGGTTGCAATTCATGGTCGTTTTTCACTAACAACAACGCTATTAAAAAATGCATTGTTAACAGCAGGAGGTTTTGAAACCCCTATTTTTGTCGATGTACTTGAGTTATTGGCTAAAAATGACATATCGGATGCGCTTATTCTGATAGATAGTCATGCATTCACTCAACCAGAGATAGACACTATCTTATCTCAGTTTGAGCAGTGCCAAGATTCGCCGGTTGTTGCCATTTCGAACATTTCGCCGGGGTTTGATATAGAGCCTTACCTGAAATGGTCAGTCCTTAAAGGCGCATTTGCAAAAGATCTTTCCCCCTATTTAATTCTGCGGGGTGTGCACTCGATCCTAGATGGCGGCACTTGGTTTCCTCGCGAAGTACTTGAGCGGTTTGTTGTAAACCATCGAACCGAGGTGATGGGAGAGGAATGCATTAATGCTGAGGAGGAACTGCAGTTAAGAGCGCTGACGCATCGAGAGATAGAGATCGTCTGCCTTATCGCTACAGGTGCTTGCAATAACAGTATTGCAGACAGTTTGTGCTTAAGTCCCCACACCGTTAAAACACATATTTATAATATTTTCAAAAAACTCGATGTTGATAACCGGATTCAAGCGGCAAACTGGGCTAAGTGTTTTCTGAAAGAAGATATAGCTCGTTTCCAAATGACATCAAATAAATAAACTTGATCGGTCAAAATCACAGACTTGGTGAGGTATGAAATATTCTAAAGCGGTTATGTTGATTAACTGCTGGGCATTGCTTTTCTCGATGGTTTTGCTGGCAGATGAAAATTTTGACTCGGGTGGTGAAGAGGATATTAAGGGGTTAATTATCGATAGAACGGTTACCTTAGTCGGACTTCATTTTGTCAGAGAGCTTGGAGATTATAGACGTCTGCATGATATTAATATGGAATCTAATCTCACTGTTTATGAAAGGCCTTCAGCTAGATGGGGAAGTTTAATATGGGTTGTTTCCGATAGAGAGGAAGTTTATAGGCAGTTTGTGAGCCCTAAAATAGGGGATATTCCTCAATATGCGCAGCAGGCATCCGATCTTATTGATAAACAATTATTAAGAATAAAAATAAGACAGCTTATGCTAGATACATTCGATTTAGATAAAAAGGAATTGTAAGCCAAGGAGAAACGAATGCGACATATATATATTGTGCCTTTATTATATTTGGCTATATCGCCTTATATATTAGCCGGAGAGCTTGTCTATAGACCTATGAACCCCTCTTTTGGTGGTAATCCTTTAAATGGCTCCTATCTGTTAAACAATGCGCAAGCTCAGAACACAACAAAAGATCCTGATGCAACCACTCGAACAATTAGGTCTGATCTAGATCGTTTTACCGACTCATTGCAATCAAGATTGTTGAGCCAGTTATTGGCAGATGTCGGGACGGGAAACACGGGCAGTTTAGTGACCGATGACTACAGTATCAATATTATTGATGACGGTAGCGGGGGATTAGAGGTTCAAATTACTGATTTGAATACTAGTGAAAGTACGATTATTTCCGTCAATGGACTTATCCCAGATTAATAGAGTGAAGGATCGATTCTATGTGTAATCTCAGCCTCTATGTAAAAGTATTCCTACTCGTTGTTACCGGTATCCTCAGTGGTTGCGCTTCAGCGCCATCGGGTGACAACTTCTTCGGCCCCTCACAAACGCAAACTTACCTCACGCCAAGAGCTAGTACCTACACTGATCTAATCTCTTTGCCTCCGCCTAGAGGTAAAGTGGTGGCTGCTGTCTATAACTTTCGTGATCAAACAGGGCAATACCGACCATCACCTGCAAGCACTTTCTCAACTGCAGTTAGCCAGGGGGCAACGGCACTGCTAACTCAGGCAATGAATGAGTCTGGCTGGTTTGTAACACTGGAGCGTGAGGGGTTACAAAACCTATTAACCGAACGGAAAATTATCCGTGCTGCGCTTAACAAGCCCTCACCTCACGAGAATAATAATCAAGGCTTACCCTCGTTGTTGGCTGCCAATGTGTTATTCGAAGGGGGAATTACAGCGTATGAGACAAATGTAAAAACCGGTGGCGCAGGCGCCCGCTATTTTGGCATCGGAGCAGCAGAGCAGTATCGCTTAGATCAAGTGACGGTGAGCTTACGAGCTGTCGATATTCGGACAGGGCAAATACTCAATACCATCTCAACGACAAAGACAATTTACTCTCAAGAGATGAAAGCAGATGTCTTTCGGTTTGTTGAGTTCAAGCGACTCTTTGAAATGGAAGTGGGCTATACAAGAAATGAGCCTGCACAGTTGTGCTTGATGTCTGCTATAGAGTCAGCTGTTGTCCATCTAATTGTGCAAGGCATTGATAAAAACTACTGGGCATTAGCGAATAAAGAGGATGTGGCTAACCCCGTTATACAAAGCTACTTGGAACAGAAGGTAGAGATAAACGCCTTATAGTCAGATTACTTTACAAATCAAAATATTAACCAGGACCCGTCCTGGTTTTTTTATTTTTGGCTAGTAATTTAGTACCAGTGATTGTTGTAATAAAAAAGAGATTTAATAATTACGCCTTATACCCTCATAAGCAAGACTGCTAAATAATAAAGCTGTCTTTTAGCGATAGTATGAAGGGAATAAAATGGACAGTCAGCATAATAAATATAAAAAACTATTCGCTGGCTGTTTGTTTTTATCTTTTTTAATAGTCAGCGAATCAAAGGCAGGTGATCAAGGTTTTGATATTGATGTGGCTAATGAATTGCAAGTTAATCAGGTTGGTTCTTATAACGAGTTAGCTTTTTTACAGAGTGGTTTTGCTAATGTTTCTATTATAAATCAGATATCTGATCATTCTGAGCTGGATCTTTTTCAAGAGGGCAGTAATCAGTTTTTTGTTTCAGAGCAAAGCGGCGTTGACCATCTTATTAATGCGAGTCAGCAGGGTGTTAATAATCAAATCAGCGCCATGCAGTCTGGCACGAATAATATGGCTTCGTTAAATCAGCTAGGTTATCGAAATGAACTAGATTTAGTCCAAGAAGGAATAAATCATTATGCCGCTTTGTCTCAAATAGGGGAAAGTAATTTGCTCTTTCTTTTACAAATCGGCGCAGAGAATTCTGCCTATATCAGTCAGCATGGTACAGGGAATCGTGCGGATGTTGAGCAAAACGGATATGGGAACTATGTGGAAATTCACCAGTACGGTGATGGTTTAAATGTCGATATTCGACAATCAGGAGATGCACTCAGTGCACGGGTATGGCAAGGCAGCTAAGTCCGCTGTAAGGCCTGAGATTTTCAATACTGCAGTTAATAAAAACAAGGTAGGTAAATAAAATGAAAAAAACAGCACTCACAACCGCAATTGCTTTGGGGCTCGGGTTATCCACCGGGGTATTCGCAGACTCCAATACCGCCAATGTGACTCAGCTAGGCGTAGGTGATACAGCAACGGTAGATCAAACTGTCGGAGCGACTAATAACTTAGCAGAGGTACTGCAACAAAATGGTTCTACTAATCAGGCGTTTGTAACTCAAAATGATTCAGATGACTCTCGTGCTTACATTACACAAGATTCTGCAGTGAGCTCAACGGCAACAGTTAACCAGCTGAATGCAGCTCTGGCCAATACGGCGTCGGTTAATCAATATAATGGAACGTCGGGCTCAGACGCGACAATCAATCAGACGGGTACCACTAATGACGGTGTTATTAATCAGGATCATGCCGGTGCCTTTGGTCTAGGTAGCAGTGCTACCCTGTCTCAAGATGGTGATCAAAACCAGTCTGATATTTTGCAGTCCCATACGGATGGTAGTGCTGCTTCGGTTTCTCAAACCGGTATACAAAATGATGCTAGTGTGACGCAATATGGTTTCGGTATTCATAATCCAGCCGCTGCGACGGTCATCCAAACGGGTGATTTGAATATGGCTGATGTAGATCAAAATGTATCTACCGATGCGGTGTCTACAGTGACTCAGTCCGGTACGGGTAACAGTGCCAATGTGGATCAGGTTAATAATTCAGCGCGCGCTGATGCAACCGTCAATCAGACAGGTAGCGATCAGTACTCGACTGTTTACCAGAGTGGAGCAGAAGACTCTTCTGCATTGATTACTCAGCTTAACAATGGCGGGGCTACTTCCGCGACGGTTAATCAAATCGACTCTACTAATTCTTCAGGTACGGTATATCAAGAGGATATGACCTCTGGAGATGCGATGATTACCCAGCTGAATGGCTCAGGAAATCTAGGTAATGTTTATCAATATCACGGTACCAATGTACTTGGCTCTATTACACAGGAAGGTAATAGTAACTCTGCGGATGTGAATCAGCAGCATGTGAATACTACAACGGCAACAGTGGCTCAGACGGGTGATTTGAACAGCGCCGTAGTGACACAATATGGTTGGGGTGTTCATAATCCAGCGAACGCAACGGTGGATCAAACCGGTAACGAAAACAGTGCCAATGTTAATCAAAACACTTCTACTGATGCGACAGCTAGTCTGACTCAGTTAGGGAACCTTAACGTTGCGGATATTGATCAAGTGAGCAACTCAACTAATGCAAATGTTGCATTAACCGTAACGGGTAATGGCAATAGTACAACTGTGATGCAATCAAGCGCGGCTAACAGTGATACCACTTTTGCTCTAACGGGTGATTCAAACACTTTGCTAGTTAATCAAACAGCAAGTGATAACAGCGTATCCGGTGATGTGTATGGTATGGGTAATGATATGACCATTACTCAGTCTTCAACACTTAATAGTGTAACAGTTGATGGCACTGGCATTGTTGATAATAGTGTTTTGAGTGTTACGCAAGCGGGAGTGGGATCGCATATGGCTGATGTGACTTGGGCCGGTGCCAATCATACGGCAACGATTTCTCAGAGTGGGCTATCGCAGATGGCAACCCTCAGCCAAAGCGGTACGGGCAATGTTGCCAATATCATGCAGGGTACGCCATAACGCTAGTTTTAAAACGTAAGGCTTAAGAAGATGAAAAGCAGCTTTCTGATAAGAATTACTCCCTTACAGAAGGCTGCTTTTTTATTGCTCCTAATGTTTCTGGATGGATTTGTTATGGCCGATGGCACTTATAAAATAGAGACAGCGCAGCTACCTGATATTGAATTGGACCGAAAAGTGAGTGCAGATCACTTGACGCTTATGCCCCAAGTGATGGGCCTTAGCGAAGGTGTTTATCAATACGTTATGCGTTTTGAAAAGCATGGCTCTGGAGGCAATATGACGACACGGCAGCAGGGTGAAATCGCCGTTACTGAAGGGACTGGAGAACAGAATTTTCCTTTGTCGCAACTGTCAGTCAATCTAAAACAAACCGATGATTGCGACCTATTGGTCGTTGTCATGTTGAAGCAGAAAATAGTGGTTGAAAAGCATTTCAATTGTTCAGAGCTTTTCTAGTGATGCGTTATACCCATTGGTGAGTATTCAATTTATCTATCTGAATCATATATAGTGTGAATATTTGCTAACGATAGATAAGGTGCCATTATGAAAAGCGTTGCTGAGTGGGTATCAATGAGCCAAACCTTGGTGCTGCCGCATCAGGCTTATATTAATGGACAGTTCCAACCTGCGTTGAGCGGCCAAACCTTTGAGTGCATTAATCCGGCTACCGAAACATTATTAGTCAATGTTGCTAGTTGTGATGCCGCTGATGTTGATGTTGCGGTTAAAAGTGCGTTGGCTGCCTATCGCTCAGGTGTTTGGTCTGAACTAGCGCCTAAAAAACGCAAACAAATTCTTTTGAAATTCGCGGATCTGATTGAGCTACATCGAGATGAATTAGCGTTGCTCGATACGCTGGATATGGGTAAATCGATTACTGAGATGGTAGAAATTGACCTGCCTGATACGATTGATTGTTTCCGTTGGACCGCTGAAAGTATTGATAAGCTGTATGGCGAAATTGCCCCAACGGCCAATGATGTACTGGCTCTTATTAGTCATGAACCGGTAGGTGTAGTAGCCGCCATCACGCCTTGGAACTATCCGTTATTGATGGCTAGCTGGAAGCTAGCACCTGCACTGGCTGCCGGCAATAGCGTCATATTAAAACCTTCCGAAAAGTCACCGTTGAGCGCATTACGTTTAGCCGAGTTGGCAACGCAAGCGGGTGTGCCAGATGGTGTATTTAATGTCCTACCTGGCTTTGGTCATACAGCAGGTAAAGCCTTAGCACTTCACCATGATGTTAACGTCTTAGCCTTTACCGGCTCTACACGAGTTGCCGGGATGTTGATGGAGTATGCAGGACAATCGAATCTCAAACGAGTCTGGTTGGAAGCTGGTGGTAAGTCGCCTAATCTGATTTTTGAGGATTGTGAGGATATCGAAAAAGCCGCTGCCGGGGCTGCCGCTGCAATTTTCTGTAATCAGGGTGAGGTCTGTATCGCTTGCTCACGCATCTATGTGCAAAAAGGAATTAAAGAGGCGTTTACCAAGGCCCTGTTGTTAGCAGCGGAAAAATATGTGCCGGGTAATCCTCTCGATCCCAAAACAACCATGGGGCCTCTGGTTGATGCAACGCAGCTGGAAACAGTCGCCAAATATATCCGTTCAGCTCAAGATGAGGGCGGTGTTGTTTTAAAAGGGGGGCTGCCTGTACGCAAAGAGGGTGAGGGCTTTTATGCACAGCCGACTATTATTGGAGAGGCGCATAATGGCATGACTTTCGTTCAAGAAGAGATCTTTGGCCCTGTACTGGCTGTCTGCGAATTTGAAACCGAAGAGGAAGCGATTGCGCTGGCTAATGACTCTAAGTATGGATTAGGTGCCGCTATTTGGACTTCTAATCTCTCCAGAGCCCATCGGGTAAGTCGAAAAGTTCACAGCGGCATGGTTTGGGTTAACACTTGGGGTGAGGGGGATTCAACGGTTCCATTTGGTGGCGTGAAAGCGTCTGGTAATGGTCGTGATAAGTCGCTTCATGCACTTGAAAAGTATACTGAGCTTAAAAATATTTGGATTCGTCTTTAAGTCAGTTCCTGCAGGTGAGTCAGGAACAACGTGAAAATCTCTGATTGGCTGGTGGTGTTTAAGCGCGAGTGGATATTTTTACGATGAACCTTAACGGTCGCTAGGCTGATGCCTAGCTGATCGGCGATCGCTTTTGATGAATGTCCCTGAAGCAGTAATCCCGCGACCTCCTGTTCTCTTTGCGTCAACACACCTCGCCCAAAGCTTTGCAGCGCTTTGGTCAGAGAGGCTGTTGCTTGCTCATTCGTGTAAAACTCATCGCCCTGAAATAACCAGAATTGATTCATCAGTGAGCTGATAACCGGAAAGGTCTCTTTTAGCTTTATTAGCTCTGTACGGGTAATGCTGCCCAGCGTCGGCTTTCTTCCTAATGAAATTGTGCAAAAAAGCTGATTTTGCAGAGGAATAATTAAATTTACTTCATCTAAGAGATCAAAGTTTTTGTAACAGGTTTGGTAGTATTCACTTTCCTGGAAGCTATCCGGCGCAATCTCTTTTAGACGACACACCCCTCCTTTGGGGTAGCGCGGCAATGCACTAAAGAGCGGATCTAATACATAGGCATGCTTAAGGTAGGCTTGCAGTGTTGCGCTGTGCTCTGCTGGATTGGTTGGGCTTAATAAAAGGGGTGCACAGTTGTCTTTAAAAACCAACATTAGACAGGTATCAAAATGGCAGATAGATTTAAGATACTGTTCTAATGCAATTGGGAAATTGGCTAAGCGAATATGGTCAACAAGCGAGGCAAGTAGTTTGTAGTCACAGCTGCCTGCATCGTTATGCAACACGGGAGTTGGCATGTTAAGTTTAAACCTTGTTAACCGATGGTTATCTAATTTTGTGATCACAAAAAAATAAAGTCAAGTTCGCCCAGCTTTGATGTGGCTCGGTGTATTACTCGTTATGGATGATTTTCTGCAATCGTTCTGGATTTGTTGCGAAGGCAAAACCTTCACGAATATCGGCTGCGATAGCCACTTGCAAAGCAAAAGCATCACGATTTTCGATCGCAATGATAATCTCGTTATGTCGATCAACGAAATGTTGATCATGTTGGCTTTGGTGGGCAATGCGCATAAAAGGACCTAGCTGCAACCAAATGCTCTCAATTAGGGGCATGGTGACTTGGTGCGGATTGGCAAGATAGATAGTTTGATGAAACTGACGGTTAAATTTTCTAAGGTTTTCATGCTGCTGCGCGGCTTTTGCTTGTCGAATCAGCAGATCAAGCGCTCTAATCTCACTCACAGTTGCTTGACTGATATAGGGCAGTGCTCTCGCAGCGGTATGACTTTCTAATGCAATTCTTGCTTCAAACAACTCGGTGAATTTCATGGCCGTCATGGGTGGGACTCTAACACGACGACTTTCTTGAATTTCTAATGCATTTTCTGCTGCGAGTTGGCGTAATGCTTCCCGCACGGGCATGGCACTAACCTGTAAAACAGAGGCAAGTTCACGAATAGTTAGCAATCTTCCTGGGGGGATCTGCCCAGCCATCACTGCTGATCTTAATACAGCGTATACCCATTGAGTGACTGTTTGGGAAACATGTCTGGGCGGCAGGGCGATATTGATAGGAGGTTTGTTGACCATGCCTAACTCATTAAAAAAGATTAAAAAAACTAGCTCATAAGATTAAAAAGTTGAGCTAAACTTTATTCATCTTATGATGTTGACCAGTCATATCATTTGTGATCACATTAGACAAGGCTTCTAAAAAATTTAGTTCATCTATAAATGTGGATGTTATCAGGTAGCAGCTCTTTGTTACCTGACAAGCTTTAGAGATTTCGAGAGAGTATCTTATATGGCTTCCGATAGAGAGTTTGATTTATTTATCACGGACTTAAACGGTAACTTACGCGGCAAACGTATGCCGGCCAATTCACTCGACAAGGTAATGGCAGAAGGCGTCAAATTACCGCGTTCGGTATTAGGTTTCGACTTCTGGGGTGATGATGTAATCGAAAACGGTTTAGTGTTTGAAACCGGAGATAGCGATGGCATCTGTATGCCAGTGCATGATGAGCCCGTTCCTGTTTCTTGGGCCGATTCACCCAGAAACCAAGTATTAGCGATGATGTTTAACCCTGATGGAACGCCTTTTGGCGCAGATCCTCGTCAAGTGTTGAGCAAAGTAGTAGAGCGCTATAAAAAGTTAGGTTTAACGCCTGTCGTAGCGACTGAGCTTGAGTTTTATCTGATGGATGGTATGTCAGAAGAAACTCAGCGACCAAGACCACCGGTTTTAATCGAAGGTCATGGACGTCGATTATCAGAAACTGACTGCTACTCTATTGATGAAATGGACTGTTTGTCAGCCTTTTTCACAGAAGTGCGTGAAGTCTGTGAGCAACAAGGCGTTCCGGCAGATACGATTGTCTCTGAATTAGGCCCCGGGCAGTTTGAAATCAATTTGATGCATGTAGATGATCCGCTGTTAGCGGGTGATCAGGCGGTGATGTTTAAGCGTTTGATTAAAGGTATCGCGCGTAAGCAAGGCTATTCAGCAACCTTTATGGCAAAACCGTACGCGAAGAAAAGCGGAAACGGAATGCATGTGCATTTCAGCTTGCTGAATGAAGAGGGCGTCAACGTTTTTGATGATGGTGGTGAAGAGGGTACGGATGTTCTTAAACATGCCGTTGCCGGATTACTGCTGACCATGGCGGATAGTATGCTGACCTTCGCTCCGCACATGAACTCTTATCGCCGCTTCATGGTAGGTGCGCATGCGCCAACATTTGCGAGTTGGGGATATGAAAACCGGACAGTAGCGATTCGTATACCTGAAAGTCCTTGTGCTGCAAGGCGTATAGAGCATCGTGTTGCAGGTGCTGATGCGAATCCTTATTTGGTGTTGGCTACCATATTAGCGGGAGCGCTCTACGGTATTGAGAATAAGTTGAATCCTTCTGAAGCGATTGAAGGGGATGCTTATTCCGAAGAAAATCAAAAATTGGTATTGCCTAATAAGTGGGACCAAGCGACTGATATCTTCAGTAAGAGTAAGGTGTTAGAGCACTATTTAGGTGAAGAGTTTATGCGGGTTTATACGGCTGCCAAACGTCAAGAGCAGCGTAAACTGCATGAGCAAATTTCGGATATCGAATACGAGGCCTATTTAGGATTACTCTAAATGCATATAGGAATTTTAGCACCGGGCATCACCCCAGATGAGTTGATCAAAGAGCATGGAACGTACGCTTTCATGCTTGAGCAGCTGCTACTCTCTTCCGGACATCAGTTCACTTTTCAGGTGTATGACGTTTTGAAAGGAGAGTTTCCGACTAGCCCTGACCTCTGCGATGGATGGTTAATTACAGGTTCCAAGTACAGTGTTTATGATGATCTGCCTTGGATCGCTCCTTTAAAAGCCTTTATCTTAAAAATTGATGCCGCTAAAAAACCACTCGTTGGTATTTGTTTCGGACATCAAATTATCGCAGAAGCGTTTGATGGCAAGGTTGAACGCTATCAAGGCGGATGGGGTGTTGGGATTCATCAATATGCGGTTCATGGACATTATGATTTTATCCCAGATAAGACAGGCACCTTTGTGCTGAATGCGATGCATCAAGATCAGGTTAAAGTGAAGCCATCAGCAGCGGATGTGCTAGCTGCATCGGATTTTTGTCCGTATGCAGGGCTTATTTATCATAACCGTATTCTGACACTTCAGGCGCATCCTGAATTCGGTATCGGCTTTGAGCAAGAGTTGATTAAATTGCGTAAAGGCAGCGTGATACCTAATGATGTTGCGGATTCCGCATTAGACGGGTTAGCGTCCAGTACGGCAAAAACAGACTCACCAGCAGTAGCTAAATGGTTAGCGAGTTTTTATCAGTCCTTTGCTCATTGAGTTGATTCGGACTCGTTCAGCATAAAGAAGCGTTCATCTATTTCTAAAAAAGCCTCTCAATGAGATAGATTGAGAGGCTTTTTTATTTAGATGCCCAATTTGTCTCTGAGGGTGTAGTACCAAGCGCCCATGGCTGTATAAGGAATACGTAACATTCTTCCGCCAGGGAATGGGTATTGCGGAAGACCGGCAAATACATCGAAACGTTCAGCTTGACCGCTAATCGCCTCAGCCACTACCTTACCTGCGAGGTGTGTGCTTGTCACACCGTGTCCACTGTAACCCTGTGCATAATAAATATTGCCATTGATACGGCCGAATTGAGGTAAACGCATCAATGTCAGCAAAAAGTTACCTGTCCAGGCATAGTCTATTTTGACATTTTTAAGTTCAGGGAAGGTTTTGAGCATTTTCGGAACAATGAGTGTTTCGATTTTACTCGGCTCACGGGCGCCATAGGTAACACCACCGCCATAAATAAGACGGCCATCACCTGATAAACGGAAGTAATCCAGTAAATAGTTGCAGTCTTCAACGCAATTGTCCTGAGGTAAAAGACGTTGTTGGACCTCTTTACTCAGCGGTTCCGTGGTGATGATTTGAGTACCGCATGGCATCGACTTTTGCTGTAGTTCTGGGATAAGTCCACCTAAATAAGCGTTACCCGCAACCATGACAAAGTTAGCTTTTACTGATCCTTGTGCAGTATGCACAACAGGTTTCGTACCTTGGTCAACTTGAGTGACTGCCGAGTTTTCAAAGATTAACCCGCCTAAACTTTCGATGGCAGCAGCTTCACCCAGCGCTAGGTTAAGTGGGTGCATATGACCAGTTGAGTGATCGATTAAACCGCCTTCATAGCGTGTAGTGCCCACGTATTTCTGAATGGATTGGCTATCGAGCAATTCGAGATCTTTGTGCCCGTAGCGCTCCCATAACTGTTTTTTATCTTCCAGTTCGCGCATTTGCTTTGGATTACAGGCGGCAAAAATTCCCCCTTTTTTAAGATCGCATTGAATGTTGTATTTTGCGACGCGCTCTTTAATGATGTCAGCGCCCTCGAAGGCCATAGCTCCCATCTGAGCTGCTGTTTGCTTGCCATAAAAGCGTTCAATAAAGTCCATGTCGCGGCTGTAACTATGGACAAGCTGACCACCATTTCGTCCAGAGGCACCAAAACCGATGCGACTGCCTTCAAGAACGATAACGCTAAACCCTTTCTCGGCTAAATGAAGGGCAGTTGAAAGGCCGGTATAACCCGCGCCAATGACACAGACATCTGTGGTGTGTTCCCCTTTAAGTTGTGGGCGAACACGCGAGTCATTCATGGAAGCGGCGTAATAAGAGGTGGTGTGGGAAGGTATAGACATAATCTACCTCTTGTGATGTCAAAGGGTGAG
>DAIRSP010000003.1:36275-54750 GCA_036804365.1 Neptunomonas sp.
CTCGAATGAGCTCATATTGTGTCTAAGATACCTCTTCTGAAATCGCTTTGGCTATACCTTCAAGGGGGTAGAAGATAGATTAATACGGGGCTTTGCATGAGCGGTTTTCAAAGCAGTGGCGAATAGTTTCCCAAAACATATCTTTAGCACGGTTCGGCTGGTAGCTTCGTTTACAAATAGCGGCAGCGCCAAGTGTAAAATGTTTTGTGGCAGGTGCAAGTGCGCGCAGCTCTTGGGTATCGACGTAGGGTTGCGCCACTTTTTCGGGCAGGAACGCTATAAAGTGTCCAGAAAGGAGCATCGCTATTCTGGATTCATAATGATAAGACACAGCGGCTAAATTGAGTACCGAGAGCTGTTGATAGACCTCTTCATGTGGCTTTAAGCCTGCATGAACTAAGCGTGCTTGATGGATTTTGTCGTCAGTAATCAGAGCGTCATTCAGATGATAAAGTGGATTAAGCTTGCCGCAGTAAAGATAACAGTCATCAGAAAACAGGTGTATGTAGTGTAAGCCCTCAAGCTTGCGGTGATACGGGATGAACGCGATATCAACCTCATCATTAAGAACCTGCCGTTCCATATCGGCCATCTGCTCCACACCAATGTGTAGCTCAACATCCGGTGCTTGTTGGGTAAATCTTTGTAAGATATCAGGAAATAAACAGCGTGGGTCAGTGCTAAATGTGTCGCTGAGAGCCACTTTAAGCTGTCCAGAGGGAACAGAGCTTAGGTTGTTGACGGTATTGCGAAAGCCATCAAGCATGCCTAAGAGTCGTTCTGTTTGCTCGTAAATGACGGCGCCCTCTTCCGTCAGTGCAAAGCCCGATCGGCCTCTTTTACAAAGCGTTAGGTGGAGTCGTGATTCTAGATTGGCGATATGTATGCTGATCGTCGGTCGGCTGATATTCAGTTGAGTTTCAGCAGCAGAAAAGCCGCCGCAATCGACCACTGTTTTAAAGATCTTTAGTTGTTTGATTTCGGCGTCTCCGATCTGGCCGAGCGAAAAATTTTTACTCAAACGTTGTACCTCATAAGATCAGAAAACCGCAGTATTAAGCAATTTAGATACCAAGTTTTTGCAATTCTATTAAATACGCCATCTTGACGATAGTTTTAATTTTAGGTTGATCGCCATCAACCTTTACTTAGAAACGCGCTAATTTATGGTGGATTTTTTATTTGGAAGGATGCGGACAGATCACAGCAATCAGCTGGTTATTCAACAATAGAGTAAAGGAATCACTATGTTAAAAACGATGAAACACTTGAAGCGAAAACTGACGACATCTGCTTTAGCTGTGACGTTAGGTTTAAGTGCATTTTCCGCATCCGTATCTGCTGCCGATTATAACTGGCGCTTTGCTAACCTATATGGCCGCGGAACGGCATTTGGTGAGTTGTACGAGAACTTGGCTAAAAATATCGAAACCAAATCGGGCGGCCGAATTGCTGTTCAAGTGCTTTACTCAGGCGAAGGCGTGGGTACAACAGGGCTTTTGGCAGCGGCTAAATCGGGTCTAATTACGATGGCTGCACCTTTCCAATCAATGCACGCGGGTGAGTTACCAGCGGGTATTGTTGAAATCGGCCTGCCAGGCGGTACTGATGATCCAAAAGAGTTGTATTCACTGTTTCATGATAAAGGCTGGGATAAAGTTCTCGAAAAAGCTTACGGCTCTCAAGGTTTAGTATGGTTAGAACCTTACATTCAACCAGCAGTGTATATCCTGACCAAAAAGCAAATTAACTCTGTCGCTGACTTCCAAGGTTTGAAAATCCGTGCGCCGGGTGCATACGGTAAATTCCTACGTAACTTAGGTGCTTCACCTGTTTCATTAGCCTGGAGTGAGATCTATACCAGTTTAGCGACCGGTGTTATTGATGGCTCAATTGGTAGCAACATGATTGATCATCGTGATGGTAACCACGTAGAAGTGGCTAAATTTATGTACCGTCTGCCACTTGCAGGTGCACAGGTATTACCGATCGTTGTAAATCGTTCTGCTTGGTCTAAGTTACCCGATGATTTAAAAGCAGCCGTTCGTGAAGCAACGGTGGTTCATGCAGACGCTCAGTTGACTAACTCGCGTAACTGGGAATCTGAAGCTGTAGCTCAAATGGAAGCGAAAGGCATGGTTTGGAGTCCTGAGCCAAGTGAAGCGGATAAAAAAGCATGGCATGAAGCCGGTGCAGGTCTGTGGGATGAGTACGCAAAACAAGATAAATACAGCAAGCAGCTGATCGATATCTTGAAACAACAGTAATTATCGTTAGCAAGCAGGGCAGCATAGCTGCCCTGATTTTTTCAGAGGTTGTGATGCCAATATCTCTATTACGAAAAGCCTGCTTGTCTGTCGATGCTGTTGTCAAAATTGCAGGACAGCTTGCTGGGTTTTTGATGCCCTTGTTAGCGGGTGTCGTTGCGTTTGAAGTGTTTTCTCGTTATGTGCTGAATCATCCGACTGTATGGGCATATGACGTTTCTTTATTTCTCTTTGGGTATATCGCTGCATTGGGCGGTGCGTATGCACAGCAAAAGCGTGCCCATATTAACGTTGATATCTTGTATTTGAAGGTCTCCGCTAAAACACGCCGACTGTTTAATTTGATCTCTTATGCAATGGGTATCTTCTTTTTGATTCTGGTTGTGAAACTGAGTCTTGGTAAATATGAAGAAGCCATTGAGTTTGATTATCGACGTGAGTCTGAGTGGGCGCCGCCCATGTTCCATTTCTGGATAATGATGATGATTGCTTCTTCTCTTTTTATCGCACAGCTGACGCGAGATATGGTTGCAGATCTCTACTATCTGTTTATCGGTCAGGAGTTGATCGAGCAGGAGAGCGAATAAATGGGTATTGAGTTATTAACAGGTGTCTTGATACTGGGCATCTTGATCTTCTTCGCTCTAGGTGCGCCAGTCGGCTTAGCCCTAGGCGGAATCGCCATGACCATTGGTTATATGACCTGGGGAGACGGCATATTTAATGTGATCCCAACCACTATTGAGTCGACCTATTTCAGTTTTATCCTATTGGCCATACCTCTCTATATCTATATGGGGCAGTTGCTCACTAAGTCCGGTATAGGCGATGCGATGTTTAACGCTAGCCAATTGTTGATCAGTAAAGTACGCGGCTCAATGGCGATCAGTGTGATCTGCGTCTGCTCAATGATAGGCGCAATGGTGGGCATTATAGGCGCCGGTATCATGACCTCTGGGAGTATAGCGCTACGGCCTATGCTTGAGCGTGGTTACGATAAACGCTTAGCGATGGGCGTCATTATGGCGGGTGGAGCGTTAGGTATTTTAATACCGCCGAGCATCCCAATGATTATGTTCGCGGCCTCGACCCAAAATTCGG
This sequence comes from Neptunomonas sp., assembly GCA_036804365.1. Classification (GTDB taxonomy): domain Bacteria; phylum Pseudomonadota; class Gammaproteobacteria; order Pseudomonadales; family Balneatricaceae; genus Neptunomonas. Next base: position 39,644 of record DAIRSP010000003.1, read on the forward strand.
TAGGTCGTATGTTCTTAGGCGCTATGGTGCCGGCATTAGTCACTATCGTATTACTGATTCTGTATGTAGTGATCAGTTGCCGATTGAATCCGAATCGCGCACCAATTACTCAACAGGATATCGATAACCGAACGCTTGAGCCTATGGCCAAGTTTCGAATTGCTAGAGATGGTTTGCTGTCGTTACTGCTCATCGTTGTAGTGTTGGGCAGTATTATCACTGGAATAGCGACGCCAACGGAATCCGGTGCCTTAGGTGTGGTTGGGGCTGTGATCCTCGCCATTATATTTAAACGCTTCAAATTGGAGATGTTTCGCGCAGCAGGTTTTCAAACAGCCATGCTCGTGAGTGTCGCTATGTGGATTATCTTTGGTGCATCGGTATTCAGTAACTTCCATTTATTAATGGGGGTTCAATCGATGGTGGCGGAGTTTACGGCAGGGTTAGATATGCCGCCGTTGATGATCATCTTTATGTTCCAGATCATTATGCTGCTGCTCGGTTTTATCATTGATGAGTTCATTATTGTTTTAATGTGTGCACCGCTTTTTACGCCTATCGCAGTCTCCTTGGGATACGATCCGATTTGGTTTGGCGTCTTGATGATCATCAATATTCTCGTCGCCGTTCAGACTCCGCCATACGGCTTTGCTCTCTTTTATCTGAAGGGTATCGCACCGCCAGAAGTGGGGATGATCGATATTTATAAATCAGTAACCCCGTTCATTATGTTGAACTTGGTAGTGTTAGTTCTGTGTATGTTCTTTCCCGACATTGTGTTGTGGTTGCCAAATACAGTGATGGGCACTCAGGGAGGTTAAATAATGTTTAAAACGATGTTGATCGCCGTTGATATGTCCCATCCTGAACAGCTGCCGATTTTGATGGAAGCCGCTATACGGATAGTGGATGAAAATGAGCCCGCTCAGGTACATCTGCTCTACGTGGATGATAGTCAGATTCATCAGGCGAGTTTTCCTCAACTGAATGAGAGTTCATCTTCGCGGCGCAAAGAGATCAAAGTTAAATTGCAGCAGATGGCTGATACCTTGATGGCGGGTTCCGAACATATCACAACCGAGTGTCATATTCGTAAGGGGAGTGTTCATGAGCAGATACTGGAGGAGTCTAAGCTACTGAAGGTGGATATGGTCTTGATGATGGCCAGTCGTCCAGGATTAGCGAGCTATTTCGTTGGCTCAAATGCGGAGCGGGTTGTCAGACATGCACAATGCTCCGTGTTGATACTCAGAAACGATTAGGGCGATAAATTGGGGTGACAGGTTTGTTTTAGGCACTGGATAAAGGTGTCTAAAACAATCTGCTCCGCAGTCGCTTTTCGCCAAATCGCATAAAAAATATTTTTATAGCCCAGTTGTTCGACCAAAATTGGTTTGAGATGGTTTTCTAACGGAGTGCCTTTGACAAGATGCTCAGGAAGAAAGCCTAAATAGTGACCGGTAAGAATTAAAGCCGTTCTGGCCTCTTGGTGATGCGCTTTGGCAGTTTTTTGCCAATGAGCGACTTCAGGGTAGATTTCACGACCCTGCATCAATCGTGGAGATTCGACAAAACGGTACGTTGATAGCTGCTCTATGCTATTAACGGCTTGCTGAAAAAGTGGATGGCCTAATCCACAGTAAAGCAACATGCTTTCTTCAAAGATAGGCAAAGAAGCGAGATCAGGATAGTTAAAGGGCAGCACAGTTATACCTAAATCTACCTGGCGATTGAGTACTGCGGAAACGATATCATCAGAGCCCATGGTTTTGATATTAAGGTATACATCTGGCGCGACGGAGGACATAGAGGTTAGCGCATTGATGAGCCCGTCATCTTGAGACCAAGGGAGGTGCTCGGCGAAACCGAGTTCGAGTGTGCCAATAATCGTATTGTGCGTTTCATTTACGCTGTTACGAAATTGATCAACGGCGTTGAGTAACTCTTGAATGGCGCTGTAAACCCGAACGCCCTGTTCAGTGAGATTAAAGCCGCTACGGCCACGATCACAAAGGCGCATATCTAGGCGGCTTTCGAGATCTGAAATGTGGTTAGAAATAGTGGAGTTGGCTAAATTTAATTTGAGTTCGGCCGCGCTAAAACCGCCTGCATCAGCTACGGTTTTAAATACGCGAAGTAAACGTAAATCGACATCGGATAGTTGGCCTGAAAGAGCCGCTTTTTTACGTCCCATATCGATTACTCTGTAAAATTAGTGTTTGTATATATCAATGTAAGCTTGTGTAAGCAATTATATATTCAAATATAAGTATGCGCTATAAATGCAAAATCAGTTAGTGGACTGTTCTACAACAGCCGCACAATAAGGGGATAACATGGCCTTCACATTAAATGATCAAGGTTTGTTTAAAACACAGGCTTTTATAAACGGCGCTTGGGTTGATGCGGCGAATGGCGATACTTTTCCCGTATATAACCCCGCTACGGGTGAATTAATTGCGAATGTTGCTTCTGTGGGCGCAGAGCAAACCCAGCAGGCTATTCGTGCAGCTGAGGCGGCTATGAAAAGTTGGAAGCAACTCTCAGCAGCGGCCCGCTCAGCGATACTGGAGCGTTGGTATCAGTTGGTTTTGGATAACCAAGAAGATCTTGCGGTGTTAATGACGCTTGAGCAGGGCAAGCCCTTAGCTGAAGCGCGCGGGGAAGTCTTGTACGGAGCTTCATATATCAAGTGGTTTGCGGAGGAAGGAAAGCGTGTATATGGCGATATTATCCCGACAGCGCAAACCGACCGTCGCGGTATCGTGATCAAGCAACCGGTGGGTGTTGTGGCAGCGATTACGCCATGGAATTTTCCAAACGCAATGATCACTCGCAAAGTAGCCCCAGCGCTTGCTGTCGGCTGTTCTATTGTTTTGAAGCCTGCGGCTGAAACGCCGCTATCTGCACTCGCATTAGCAGAGTTAGCTAGCCGAGCAGGTTTACCGGCGGGGCTATTTAATATTGTTGTGGGTGACCGCTCTCGTGAGATTGGGGCTGAACTGACCTCAAGCCCAATCGTTAAAAAGTTAACCTTTACAGGCTCAACGCCGGTAGGGAAAGAGCTGACGCGTCAATGTGCGGCTACAATGAAACGGACATCGATGGAACTGGGTGGGAATGCACCGGTTATCATCTTCGATGATGCTGATCTTGATATAGCCATTGCGGGCACCTTGGTGTCTAAATATCGTAATTCAGGACAAACTTGTATCTGCAGTAACCGTATTTTAGTTCAGGACGGGATTTACGATGCCTTCGTTGAGAAGTTCGCAGCGGCCGTCAGTCAGTTCAATATTGGCAATGGGTTTGATGGTAAAACCACGCATGGACCTCTGATCAATGCTAAGGCCGTAGCTGAAGTTCATGAAAAGGTACAAAGTGCAGTGAGTGAAGGTGCGCTAGTGGTCACAGGTGGGCAGATAGACGCTCAAGGTGAATGTTTCTATCAACCAACGATTTTAACCAACGTCACTTCGTCTATGCGGGTATTTAAAGAAGAGATCTTTGGCCCCGTCGCGCCTGTATTCCGCTTTTCATCGGAAGAGGAAGCGATTCAGATGGCCAACGATACGGAGTTTGGCTTGGCCGCCTATCTCTTTACTGAGAATATGGGGCGTATTTGGCGTGTATCCGAAGGGATTGAGTATGGCATGGTGGGTGTCAATGAAACGGCAATTAGTTCAGAAGTGATTCCGTTTGGTGGTGTTAAAGAATCTGGGCAAGGTCGTGAAGGCTCTAAATATGGCCTTGATGATTATTTAGAAACAAAATATATCTGTATGGGCGGCCTACAGCGCTAATAAAGAAGGGGAAAACTATGAGTCACATTATTTATCCAACGACCAATCTTCAAGTGACAGAAACCCTGACCGTTGAGCGAGGTGAGGGTGTTTATGTTTACGATAACCAAGGTAAACAGTATATCGAAGGGATGGCGGGTCTTTGGTGTACATCGTTGGGTTATAACAACAAAGAGTTAATCGAAGCTGCATCTGAACAGATGAGTAAGTTATCTTTTTCCCATATGTTCGGTGGTAAAACCCATCAGGTGGGTATGGATCTTTCAGACAAGCTCTCAGCTATGGTGCCGGTAGAGAATGCCCAAATTTTCTTCGGTAACTCTGGCAGTGATGCCAACGATACGCACGTAAAAATGCTGCGCTATTACTTTAATGCAATCGGCAAGCCAGAGAAGTTTAAAATCATCGCGCGGGAACGCTCATATCACGGTATTACAGTGGCATCAGCTTCCTTGACGGGGCTGGCGGCCAACCATACGCATTTTGATCTACCTTTTGATGCACTAGGTATTTTACGAACGGATGCGCCTCATTATTTACGCGGGCGTTTGGCTGGCGAAACTGAGTCTGAGTTCGTGGATCGGATTACAACCAACCTTGAAAACCTGATTCTAAAAGAGGGGCCTGAAACGATTGCTGCCTTTATTGCCGAGCCTATTACGGGTGCGAGTGGCGTGATTGTACCGCCAGCAGGCTACTACGAAAAAGTACAAGCGCTATTGGCAAAATATGACATTTTATTCTGGGCGGATGAAGTCATCACAGGTTTTGGTCGTACGGGTAATGATTTTGGCTGTACCACCATGGACATTAAAAAACCGGCATTGATGACCTTGGCTAAGCAGTTGTCATCTGCCTATATGCCAATCAGTGCTGCGGTTGTACGTGGTGATATCTACGAAGCTATGGTCGCTCCGAGTGCACAGGTGGGAGTGTTTGGCCATGGTTATACCTACTCCGGTCATCCGGTTGCTTGCGCGGTGTCCTTGAAAACACTAGAAATTTACCAGCGTGATAAAATATTCGACAAAGCCGCAATCACGGGTGCTTATCTGCAAAAACGTTTGCGAGAATTTGAAAACCACCCGCTGGTGGGTGAAGTCCGTGGAACAGGACTTATTGCCGCAGTCGAAATGGTGGCTAATAAGCAAACTAAGCAGGCGTTTGCGGGGGGAACTATCGGATATTTCGCACAGCAAGTTTGCCAAGATAACGGCATGATTGTGCGTGCGGTTGCGGGCTCATCATTAGCCTTCTGTCCGCCACTCATTATCTCTACGCAGCAAGTTGATGAGATGATCGAGATTCTTGGCAAAGCGTTGGATGCCACCTACATCTTCGCTGAGAAGCAGGGCCTGTTAGTCGCGTAAAGACTTACCTTTTTGTTTGTGCAAACCTTGAAACCCCAAAACCTAGTGTTTTGGGTTTTTTTTATGCGGTAACTGTGGGTAAAACGCTGCAATAGATTGCGAACTCTCGTATCAGAGGACATTATAAGTGAGGAGTTTTTTCTCAAGTTAGGTGTGTTAGATGAGTCTTAAGATAGGGATAGCCGTGCTTTTTTTCGTCTTGTTGGCTGGGTGCCAGAACGAAGAGATAGCATCAGATGCCGTAGGGATGCTGGAGTCAACGCGCGTTGAGCTGAGTGTGACGAACAGCGCGAAAGTGGCTAAAGTTTTAGCAGCAGATGGACAGTTAGTTGAAAAGGATGCAATCATTTTAACGTTTGAAGACGAGGACATTCGTCAATCCATCAAACAAGCTCAAGCAGTAAAGGCACGCCTAACGGCAGCGCTTGAGGATAAGCAGCGTGGAACCCGAGCAGAAGTGTTGGATGCGCAAAGATACCTTGTGCAAGGTGCTGAACAACAATGGGATTTTGCAAAAAAAGAATACCAGAGAGTGTCTGCGTTAGCGGATAGGAAACTCGTTTCATCAGAAAAGCTTGATCAAGCGAAAAGTGCGTTAGATCAGTCTGCGGCTCAATTTGAATCCGCTAAAGCGCGTTTGTTAGAACTTAAAAACGGTACAGTGTCTGCACAAATACGCCAAGCTGAAGCGGCCGTGGATGAAGCTCAGGCATCCATCGACTTATTGGCGTGGCATCAAAATCAGCGTGTTGTGCGTGCCCCTCAGGCAGGGCGGATAGATAAAGTGCTTTATGAAGTCGGTGAGCAGCCTCCGGCCGGTGCGGTGGTAGCGGTGATGTTGGCGGATCAACAGGCCTATGCTCGAGTCTACATTTCAGAGGTCAATCGGATTCAATGGTCGGTTGGCAAAACAGTCTATGTCAAAATTGATGGACTTACCCAGTTAAAAGAGGGGCGTGTTCGCTGGATCTCTAGCGAACCGCTGTTCACCCCCTATTATGCGTTAACACGCTATGATCGAGGGCATCTAAGCTATGTTGCTGAAATTGATATCAAAGATACGATAGACAAACTACCTAATGGATTGCCTGTCGAAGTCTATCTGGAGCCGTTACCTTAATGGTGAAGCTAGCTATCACAGCCAAAGGGTTAACTAAGCAATTTGATGATCAAACTGCTGTGGATAATCTGACGTTAGCGGTACCTGAAGGGCAGATCTATGGCTTTTTAGGCCCGAACGGTAGCGGTAAATCGACCACCATACGGTTACTCTGTGGATTGTTAAAACCCACTCACGGAGACGCTGAACTCTTCGGCTTAAGCGTGTTGCAACATGCTGAGCAAATTAAGCCGATGATTGGTTATATGACGCAGAAGTTTTCGCTCTATTCAGACCTGACAGTAAAAGAAAATTTGACGTTTATGGCGAATATCTACGCGCTGAATAGCCAACTAAAACGTCAGCGAATCGATGCAATAGTAGACGAGTTTAACTTATCAGAAATTATCAAGCAGCGTGCAGATACGCTCAGTGGTGGCCAAAAGCAACGCTTGGCACTGGGTGCGGCCACCTTGCATCAGCCAAAATTACTCTTATTGGATGAGCCCACCAGTGCGGTTGACCCAGCCACCCGCAGAGACTTTTGGGAAAAACTTTTTAATCTGGCCGAAGGCGGGACGACCATTTTAGTCTCTACGCACTATATGGATGAGGCAGAACGCTGTCACTCGTTAGCTATTCTGGACAGAGGTCATAAGGTTGCCGACGGGGCACCCTCAGTATTACAAGCTCAAACCGGCATGAATATTATTGAGGTAATCTCTAATGATCCAAGGTCATTACGGTTAAAGTTGCATCAGGAACCCAGTATTTTTAGCATCACTCAATTAGGTACTCGATTACGTGTCTTAGTACCTGAGTCCTATGATAACCCTCTCGAACGGGTAGCGAATATTGTGAATGACGCCAATGTGATGCTAAATCTTGTGGCGCCGACACTTGAAGATGTTTTTGTTACCGCAACTCAGAGGCATAAGAGTCGCTAATGGATACTTTACTACGGGTTTACGCCATCATCTGGAAAGAGTTGCTACAACTTTCCCGTGATCGTTTAACCTTTGGTATGGTTGTAGGTATCCCACTGATTCAATTGATGTTGTTTGGTTATGCGATCAACAATGATGTACGCCATCTAAAGGCAGCCGTGGCTAATCAGGCAGGTACTCAGTTGTCGAGGGCGTTTCTAGCAGATCTGCAGGCGACACAGGTACTCGATATCTATCAGAACGTGGATACCCCTGCCGAACTTAAATTATTACTCGATAAAGGCGAGGTAGGTGTAGGTATCTTTTTGCCTAAGGATTTTGATCGTCGAGTCTTAGACAAGGATAGGCCCGTTGGACAGTTGTTGATTGATGCGACCGACCCGACCATCGTAGGCGTGGTGAGCGCGCTCAAATCAATGCCCGTTCATTTTGACAGTCAACGTCAAGAATCACGAGCTAATAGTTTAGAGATGCGGCCTTACTATAATCCTGAAAGACGCTCGGCTATCAATATAGTACCCGGCTTAATTGGGGTGATATTAACCATGACCATGTTGATGTTTACAGCCGTGGCCATTGTCAGGGAACGCGAGCAGGGGAATATCGAGCTGTTGATAACAACGCCGATCAAAACCACAGAATTGATGATTGGCAAAATTGTCCCCTATATTTTAATTGGTTTGCTTCAAGTAACGCTGGTTGTGGTAGTGGGCTATCTACTTTTTGATGTCCCCGTTGTGGGGAGTTTAGTGCAGCTCTATACAGCTGCCTTTCTGTTTATATCGGCTAATTTAGCGATGGGGCTCTTTGTTTCAACTCTGGTCACCAATCAATTTCAGGCGATGCAGGCATCGGTCTTTATTTTGTTACCGTCAATTTTTCTGTCAGGGTTTATGTTTCCATTTGAGGGGATGCCAGAAGCAGCCAAAATGATCGCGCAGCTTTTTCCGCTAACCCATTTTATCAAGTTGGTTCGCGGCATTATGTTGAAAGGCGTCGAACTGAGCCAATTGTTGGATGCGCTAATTCCGTTATTGTTTTTTATTGTATTGACGATGTTCGCGGCAGTTACACGTTTTAGTAAGCGGTTAGATTAAAGGTGATGTATGCAAAATCTCGCACGTGAGGTGGGTATTGTACTGAAAGCATCAGGAATGATGATGGCGACAGCTGAGTCTTGTACCGGCGGTTGGATTGCCAAATTAATGACAGATATCTCAGGTAGTTCAGCTTGGTTTGATGCCGGTTTTGTAACCTATTCTAATGCTGCAAAGCGGCGCATGTTAGGTGTTGATGCCGAGCTAATTGATATCCATGGCGCTGTCAGCGAAGCCGTTGTGGTTCAAATGGCTGAGGGAGCAGTAATCCGCAGTGAAGCAGATATCGCTGTTGCCGTTAGTGGCATAGCGGGCCCTCAGGGAGGGACGCAGGAAAAACCTGTAGGGACCGTTTGGCTCGCGTGGGCAGCTCATGGGAGGGAAACTCAGACGCTACGATGCCAGTTTGCGGGTGATCGTGAATCCGTGCGCTTACAAACAGCTGAAAGAGCTTTAAATGGCATAATTGAATATCTAGATGGTAAAGGGGTTGCAATTAAATAGGGATCTGGCAATAATACTGTCCATACATACAGTATTATTGTCATGCAACGTAAATAGGGTTGAAAATGGACGATAACAGAAAAAAAGCACTTGATGCCGCGCTATCTCAAATTGAACGTCAATTCGGTAAAGGCGCTGTTATGCGAATGGGTGATCACCCACGTGAGGTGATTCCGGCAGTTTCCACTGGCTCTTTAGGACTTGATATTGCCTTAGGCATAGGTGGTTTGCCTTACGGTCGTATTGTTGAAATCTATGGGCCTGAATCCTCTGGTAAGACTACGTTAACCTTGCAGGCAATTGCTGAAGCGCAAAAACAAGGTAAGACTTGTGCATTTGTGGATGCGGAACATGCTCTTGACCCTAACTATGCCGAAAAGTTAGGCGTGAATGTGGATGATCTGTTGGTTTCACAGCCAGATACCGGTGAACAAGCACTCGAAATTACGGATATGTTGGTTCGCTCTAACGCGATCGACGTTATTGTTGTTGACTCCGTTGCTGCATTGACACCTAAAGCTGAAATTGAAGGTGAAATGGGTGATTCCCATATGGGTTTACAAGCACGTTTGATGTCGCAAGCCTTGCGTAAATTAACGGGTAACGTGAAGCACTCTAACTGCCTACTAATTTTCATCAACCAGATTCGTATGAAAATTGGTGTGATGTTTGGATCGCCTGAAACAACAACCGGTGGTAATGCGCTGAAGTTTTATGCCTCAGTACGGTTAGATATTCGTCGTATCGGTTCTGTTAAACAGGGCGAAGAGGTAATTGGTAACGAAACCCGCGTGAAGGTTGTGAAAAATAAAGTTTCACCACCGTTTAAGCAGGCTGAATTCCAAATTCTCTACGGTCAGGGCATTTACCGTATGGGAGAGATCATCGACCTAGGTGTACAAAACGGTTTAGTAGATAAAGCCGGAGCTTGGTATGCCTATAATGGTGATAAAATTGGCCAAGGTAAGGCAAACGCAGCTCGTTATCTGGAAGAGCATCCAGAGTCTGCTAAAGCAATCGAAACGGCACTGCGAGAAAAATTATTGGCGGTGCAGGTGAACGAAAAAAAAACAGTTGATGTAGAGGAAGGTCAGTTAGACCTCTAATCATCTTTTCTAAAAGGCCGCTTAGTCGGCCTTTTTTAATGGCTTTTTTATGAAAACTGAATCAGAACTCAGAAGCGCTATTATCTTTTTATTATCACGTAGAGAGTATAGTCGCTTCGAAATCGAGCAAAAATATCGACATGAGTATGAGGCCGAAACGCTTACTAAGGTGCTTGATGAGTTTGCAGAAAAGGGCTACCAAAGTGATCAGCGATTTGCGGGCGTTCTAGTTCGTAGTAAAACAGAGCAGGGCTTTGGAGTTTTGCGGATATTGCAAGATGCACGTCGAAAGGGTCTACCCGAAAGGTTAGTAAAAGACGCGATAGAGCAAGAATATGTTGATTGGTACGCCAACGCTAAAGCATTGCTGGAAAGAAAAACGAGCCAAAAAATAGATTTCAAAGACAGAACAGAGAGTCAAAAGCGCCTCCGTTACCTGTTGTCACGAGGATTTTCATACGATGAAGCGCGCTACGCATTAGAATCTGCTCATACTGAAAGGGAATAGAAAACCTTTCTCACTTCAATTTACAATCATTATGCAAAAAAATTCGAACAATTTTTAACCTCGATATATACTTGTTCGCCATTTTTGCGTGTGATATGAAGCCAAGCGTCGCGCAACGCGTTAACTAGGCGTGTAACTAGCCAGCGGAACGATTCATCCTTATGAAATATATGACAAGTGCCGAAATACGACAGGCTTTTCTGGATTACTTCAACCAGCAAGGTCATGAGGTTGTAGCATCAAGCTCCCTCATTCCAGGAAATGATCCGACTTTATTGTTCACCAATGCAGGTATGGTGCAATTTAAAGACGTCTTCTTAGGCGATGATAAACGTAGCTATTCTCGTGCTACAACTTCACAGCGTTGTGTACGTGCAGGTGGTAAGCACAACGACCTAGAAAACGTGGGTTACACCGCGCGTCACCATACATTCTTTGAAATGTTAGGTAACTTCAGCTTTGGTGATTACTTTAAGCAAGATGCTATTCGCTTTGCGTGGACTTTCTTAACTGAGGTGCTTGGCCTACCCAAAGAAAAACTCTGGGTCACTGTTCATCACACTGACTCTGAGGCTGAGAAAATTTGGAAAGAAGAGATTGGTGTCGATCCAGAGCGCTTCTCAAAACTAGATGAAGATAATTTCTGGGCGATGGGTGATACCGGCCCTTGTGGTCCTTGTACTGAAATTTTCTTCGATCATGGCGAAGATGTATTTGGTGGCCCGCCGGGTAGTCCTGACGAAGATGGTGATCGTTATATAGAAATTTGGAACGTTGTATTTATGCAATACAACCGTTCTGCTGACGGTAAGATGACACCGCTGCCTCGCCCATCCGTTGATACGGGTATGGGGCTTGAGCGTATCGCTGCGGTTATGCAGCATGTACACAGTAACTATGAAATTGACCTATTCCAAAGCTTACTGAAAGCCACCGCGCAAGCGGTAGGCACGAGCGATTTAGATAATAAATCACTCCGTGTAATTGCTGACCATATCCGTTCTTGCTCATTCTTAATTGTTGATGGTGTGACACCGTCAAATGAAGGCCGTGGTTATGTGCTTCGCCGTATTATGCGTCGTGCAATTCGTCATGGTAATAAACTGGGTGCGAAAGGTACGTTCTTTAACACACTCGTTAGCGCATTAGTTAAAGAGATGGGTGAAGCTTATCCTGAATTAGCGAAAATGCAGGAGCAGGTTGAGCGAGTTATCCTCAAAGAAGAGGAGCAATTTGCCCGCACGTTAGAAAACGGTATGCGTTTGCTGACAGAGGCGATCGAAGCACTTGATGGAACCGTGATTCACGGTAGTACGGTTTTCAAACTTTATGATACCTATGGCTTCCCGGTTGATCTGACGGCAGATGTTGCTCGTGAACACGACCTTACGTTGGATATGGATGGCTTCGAGCAAGAGATGGAGCAGCAGCGTCAACGCGCGCGAGCTTCCGGGTCCTTCTCGGTTGATTACAACGATAAGCTTGAATTAAGCGGCGAAACAGCCTTTACCGGTTACGATGCGCTCAAGGGTACATCAAAAGTCGTGGGTCTATTTAAAGCAGGCGAAGCTGTTAAGCAGTTAACCGCAGGAGAGACCGGCGTAGTCGTGCTTGATCATACGGCATTTTATGCAGAGTCAGGCGGTCAAGCCGGCGATAAAGGAAGTCTTTCTTGGGATAAAGGCTCTTTTGTGGTGAATGATTGCACGAAAGAGAGCAAAAACCATCTGCATCACGGTCTATTGTCTGAAGGTGTTTTGTGTATCGGTGATTCCGTAACTACGGATGTCGACGCCGTGGCGCGTCAAGCGACAGCACTTAACCATTCAGCGACCCATTTGTTACACGCAGCACTTAGAACCGTGTTAGGCGAACACGTCCAGCAGAAAGGTTCGTTGGTGAATGCTGAACGACTGCGTTTTGACTTTGCACACTTCGAAGCAATGACCGCAGAAGAGATCGCAACGGTTGAAAATATGGTTAATGCTCAGATTAGAGCGAACTCTTCAGTAGAAACCGAGATTCTACCGATTGATCAAGCCAAGCAAAAAGGGGCGATGGCTCTGTTTGGTGAGAAGTACGATGATGAAGTTCGTGTGTTGTCTATGGGCGGCAACTTCTCGATTGAACTTTGCGGTGGTACCCATGCTAAACGTACAGGTGATATCGGTTTCTTAAAAGTGGTATCTGAAAGTGGTATCGCCTCAGGTGTTAGACGTATTGAAGCGGTAACGGGCGAAGGTGCGCTGAGCTATTTAGGGCAGTTAGATCAATCGATCACTGATATTGCTGCGGTAGTTAAAGGCGCGAAAGATACCGTAGTGGAAAAAGTAAAAGGTTTATCTGAGCGTAATCGTCAGCTCGAAAAAGAGTTGGAGCAGTTGCAGACTAAACTTGCCGCAGCGAAAGGAGGTGATCTACTTTCCAATGCGATTGATGTTAACGGCATCAAAGTCTTAGCGGCAAAATTAGATGGCGTCGAAGCGAAGGCTTTACGCGATACGATCGATCAATTGAAAAACAAACTCGGAACGGCGGTTGTTGTGTTAGCCACTGAGAGTGACGGAAAAATTAGCTTAGCTGCTGGGGTCACAAGTGATCTGGTAGGTAAGATTAAAGCTGGCGATATTGTTCGCGAGCTAACAGAAAAGCTGGGCGGTAAGGGCGGTGGACGTCCTGACTTTGCTCAGGGTGGGGGTACTGACAGTGCTGCGTTACCTGCAGCACTTGAAAGTGTAAAAGCGCTGGTCGCAAATAGTTAGTTATAACTTGCTACACGAGTAGCAGATGGAGACAGATAGAACAATGGCTCTATTCGTACAAAAATATGGCGGAACATCGGTAGGTTCAATTGAACGTATCGAGGCGGTTGCGGATAAGCTGCAACGCTTCCGAGAGCAGGGACATGACCTTGTAGTAGCTGTTTCTGCAATGAGTGGCGAAACTAACCGTCTGATCGGATTGGCTAAAGAGATTCAATCTGAGCCAAATCCGCGTGAGCTAGATGTGCTGGTTTCTACGGGTGAGCAGGTGACTATTGCCCTTTTAGCAATGGCATTGGAAAAACGTGGTATTCCAGCACGTTCTTACACAGGTAGCCAGGTTCGAATTTTAACAGACAGTGCTCATACAAAAGCACGTATACAAGATATCGATGTTGAACGTATGCGAGCTGATTTGGCAGAAGGGCGTATCGTCGTTGTGGCGGGCTTCCAAGGTGCAGATGAGCATGGAAACATCACGACACTAGGGCGTGGCGGCTCCGATACTACTGGGGTAGCGTTAGCCGCTGCTCTGAAAGCTGATGAGTGCCAAATCTATACCGATGTTGATGGTGTCTATACAACCGACCCTCGTGTAGTAGAGGGTGCTCAGCGTCTCGAGAAGATTACCTTCGAAGAGATGCTAGAAATGGCCAGTTTAGGTTCTAAGATCCTGCAAATCCGTTCAGTAGAGTTTGCAGGCAAGTACAAGGTGCCATTACGTGTACTGTCTAGTTTTGAAGACGGTCCAGGTACTCTGATTACGATAGAGGAAGAAGATACAGTGGAAAAACCAGTTATTTCAGGTATCGCGTTTAACCGTGACGAAGCAAAGTTAACAGTGCAAGGTGTACCTGATATCCCAGGCGTCGCATCAAAGATATTAGGGCCTATCAGTAAGGCCAATATTGAAGTTGATATGATCGTGCAAAACGTTGCAGCTGATCAAACAACAGATTTTACCTTTACAGTTCACAGAAACGACTATACTAAAGCTGAGGCTATCTTAAAAACGGTAGCAGTAGATCTAGGTGCCCGTGAAGTTGTAGGAAACAATAAGATCGCTAAGGTGTCGATTGTTGGTGTTGGGATGCGCTCTCATGCAGGTGTAGCAAGCAAGATGTTTGATACATTGGCACAAGAAAATATCAACATACAGATGATTTCAACGTCGGAAATTAAAGTTTCTGTAGTGATCGCTGAAAAATATCTGGAGTTGGCTGTGCGGGCTCTTCATTCGGCCTTCGACTTAGATAAAGTTGATACTGTCAGCGAATGACGACAGCAGGGTATTGGTCTATAGTACCTGCTCAAAGCGCGTAATCTTGAGAGATCCAGACAGAGTAACTGTTTGGATCTTGTTAAGTATCGCAAGGGACGATTGGGAGATCCGAAAATGTTGATTTTAACTCGCCGTGTTGGTGAAACTTTAATGGTCGGTGACGAAGTTACTGTGACCGTGTTAGGTGTAAAAGGGAATCAGGTACGTATTGGTGTTAACGCGCCTAAAGACGTTTCTGTTCATCGTGAAGAGATCTACCAGCGTATTCAGCGCGAAAAAGATCAGAATGAAGATCAGGAATAATTTTTTTGAAGATTTTTCTTTTCTTTTTAAAATCAGTCTAGTATAGTTCGCGCCGTTGATTGGTGAGATGGCCGAGTGGCTGAAGGCGCGCCCCTGCTAAGGGCGTATAGGGGAAACCTTATCGAGGGTTCGAATCCCTCTCTCACCGCCATTTGCGCCCGTAGCTCAGCTGGATAGAGTACCTGGCTACGAACCAGGCGGTCGCACGTTCGAATCGTGCCGGGCGCACCATCAACAAAAAAGCGGTAAAGGTAGTAAAAAGTTAAAGTGTCGCGCCCGTAGCTCAGCTGGATAGAGTACCTGGCTACGAACCAGGCGGTCGCACG
>DAIRSP010000004.1:0-13356 GCA_036804365.1 Neptunomonas sp.
CAGTCACCTCAGCAATACACTTAATGCCAATGACTGGGCTTATGTCTTTGGTGTACACCCGATACGGAATCTTGGGATGCTTTAGTCGTCGGCTCAGATCGGTTCGATAGTTGAGTGATTGAACAATCTGCAAGCAGCACGATAAGTGGGGATGGCATAAGGCGGTGGTGAGATAGATGCAAAAATCTGCTCACCAGATACCTTGACTTTTTGCTTATTGAGTCAAAAAAACAGGTCTTGCCCACCATTTTGCCCACCACTTAAACAGCAACTGGTAACGGACATCTGCAAACCGATTTGGACGGGAAAAATAAAAAAGCCCTGTATTTACAAGCAAATAACAGGGCTTCTAAGACATTCTTGGACGGGTAAAAAACCTATTCGATATTTTGGATCTGCTCCCGCATCTGCTCTATCAACACCTTCAGCTCGACCGCACTCTTTGTCGTGTCGGTCACGATCGATTTCGACGATAACGTATTCGCTTCGCGGTTGAGTTCTTGCATTAAGAAGTCGAGTCGGCGGCCTACGGGTTCTTTCTGTTTGAGTACGCGGCGTACTTCCTGAACGTGGGTATTCAGTCGATCCATCTCTTCGTCGACGTCGGCTTTTTGGGCGAGCAATACGACTTCTTGCTCTAAACGCTGTGGGTCAAGTTCTACGCTGAGGTCAGCAATTTTCGCGCGCAGGCTTTCGCGCTGATTTTGCAGTATTTGTGGTAGTTTGCTGCGCACATCCGCGACAACTTCGCTGATAGTGTCGAGGCGTTGTTCAATCAGTGCAGCCAGCTCTTTACCTTCGCGCTCGCGTCCTACGGTAAGATCGTCGATCGCTTTATTGAACAATGTTTGGGCGGCTTGCCTAACGGCATCCATGTCAATTTGTACATCTTGCAGTACGCCAGGCCAACGGAGTAATTCTAATGGATTGAGCGTTTGTGATGCGGGCATCAACTGCTCCATCTGCTCAGTGGCGGCGATTAATTGTCGAGCAAAGGTTTCGTTGACTTGTAGGGTTTGAGCTTGTGCTTCTGGCACAAAACGCAGGGTACATTCTACCTTGCCGCGACTGATGCGTTTACGTAGTGTTTCCCGCAATATCCCTTCGAGTTCACGAAACGGCTCAGGGATGCGTAAGTGGGGTTCTAGAAAGCGGTGATTTACAGAACGCACTTCCCATGTGAGCGTTCCCCAGCTTTGTTGGCTCTCTTGCCGTGCAAAAGCCGTCATACTACGTGTCATGTTGTCACTTCTCGATTAGAATTGTCCGATGAGGTTAGTTTAGCAGCCTAATACCGGATGCTCTACGCTACAATTTATTCACTGTTCAAAAGGTATGTTTTACAGATGAGTTCTACTATTTCCGATCAGTTACAAAATTTAGGTCTTACCAGCATGCGTCCTAGCGGTCGTCAACCCGATCAGTTGCGCGATATTCGCATCACCCGCAACTTTACCAAGCACGCTGAAGGCTCAGTTTTGGTTGAGTTCGGTGATACTAAAGTGATCTGTACTGCGACGGTTGAGCGCGGTGTGCCTCGCTTCCTACGCGGCTCTGGCTCTGGTTGGGTAACGGCTGAGTACGGTATGCTGCCGCGCTCGACTAATACGCGTAATGACCGCGAAGCTGCACGTGGTAAGCAAGGTGGCCGCACGATTGAGATTCAGCGTTTAATTGGTCGTTCATTACGTGCTGCGCTTGATCTTAACAAGCTGGGCGAAAATACGATTACGATCGACTGTGATGTGATTCAAGCCGACGGCGGTACGCGTACTGCGTCGATTACCGGTGCGTGTGTTGCGTTAATGGATGCCATTGAGTTCCTGAAAAAAGATAAGCACGGAGCACTGAAAGGCAATCCCATTAAATATATGCTGGCGGCTATCTCTGTGGGTATCTACAAAGGTGAAGCGGTATTAGATTTGGATTATGCCGAAGACTCTTCTGCTGAAACGGATATGAACGTCATCATGACAGACAAAGGCGGTTTTATTGAAGTACAAGGCACCGCAGAAGGCGCACCTTATACTCAGGATGAACTGAACAAGATGCTGGCATTAGCGCAACAAGGTATTAAAGAGATTATTGCGCTACAAAAAGCGGCTTTAGAAAAGTAAGCAATACTCCATAAAAAAGGGCGTCACTCGACACCCTTTTTTATGCTTAGAAATTACCCGAGTAATCAATGATTACTGGGGCATGTTCTGAGAACATCTGCTCTTTAAAGATAGAGACATTTTTGATCATCTTGCGCATATTGGCTGTAGTTATCTGATAGTCCAAACGCGCACCCTCGTTTAAGGTTCGGGCGCGGTTATAGTCGGGCCACCAAGTAAACTGACGTTCTGCTTTGTTCAGTTCGCGAAACGCATCTACAAAACCAAGATCGCCCAGCATCTCTTCCATCCAAGCGCGTTCACTTGGCAAGAAGCCTGAAACGCTCTGGTTAACATACCAGTTGCTTAAATCAATCGTACGGTGGGCAGTGTTAAAGGTACCGCAGAAAATAAAGTCACGGCGTTTACGTAAGGTTTTTTTCAGGTGTGCCATAAAGTGAGTCATAAACTCCTCTTTGGCTTGCTGCGCTTCAAAGCTTTTTAGCCCTGAAGGAATATACATGGACGATACGCTCACTTTTTCAAAGTCAGCTTGAATAAAGCGACCTTGATAGTCACACATCTCAAAACCTAAGCCGGTCATAATCGCCTTAGGCACATGGCGAGTGTATATAGCGACGCCGCTATACCCATCTTCAAAGGCATCAAAGAAGTAAGGGTAGTATCCCTCTGGGTGGTAGCGATCACCGTCCAGCTGGTACTCTTTGGCACGTAGATCCTGAAGGCAGATCACATCTGCGTCCTGTTGGACCATCCAGTCAAAGAAGCCTCTATCAGCCGCCTGTTCAATACCTTGTGTATTGAAGGTGATAACTCGCATATTCATTGATTCCTGTGAAGCAAACACTAAATTTAATAACAGATTGTATAGCTAAGTTACACAAAAGGAAATTTTCAAACCGTTGAAAATATCGTTCATTGCGGGTTCAAATGCTAGAATAGTTTTTTTGATTAAATACGAGACATTCACCATGCGCGATTACCAGAGAGAATTCATTCAGTTTGCTATCGAACAAAACGTTTTACGCTTTGGTGAGTTCACCCTGAAATCAGGTCGCGTGAGTCCTTACTTTTTCAATGCGGGTTTATTCAACACAGGTACGGCATTAGCACGCCTAGGTCGTTACTACGCTGCTGCAATCGAAGATGCCGGTGTAGAGTTTGATGTCCTGTTTGGTCCTGCGTATAAAGGCATTCCGTTGGCGGCTTCGGCTGCTGTCGCGTTATCTAATGACTACAACCGCGATGTTCCTTATGTGTTCAACCGCAAAGAGGCGAAGTCGCATGGCGAAGGCGGCAATCTAGTCGGCGCGCCGTTGGAAGGCCGCGTGATGATTATTGATGATGTCATCACCGCTGGCACGGCAATTCGTGAAGTGATGGATATTATTAATGCGGCCGATAATGCCACGCCAGCGGCGGTGATGATTGCCCTGAATCGCATGGAACGCGGTAAAGGCGAATTGTCTGCTATTCAGGAAGTTGAGCGCGATTACGGTATGCAGGTTATCAGTATCGTTTCACTGGCAGATATCGTCGAGTACTTAACAGACGTTGGCGGTTATGAAGACGCGATTAAAGCCATTAGCGCTTATCGAGCAGAATACGGTATCTAATCAGTCTGCCGTTTTGCCTTGTCGTTATTGTGGCGCTTTAGGGCGCCACTCTTATTTTCACTTCTCTTGATGCCGAATCAACACCTGATCCACAGCGTCCAATACTGTTAATGGTATAGTAGATTTGGCTGCTGATCGTTACAGATGCACAACTCGCTTGATAGCTACAGTCATTCAAACCATCAACCGTTAGCGCCACGGGCGAGCTATCCGTTACGCAGGTTTGAGCATTTTCAGGATGAAGCAGCATCGATAGATGAAGTTCAACACCGGTCTGCGCAGCGGCTAAAGCGCGCTCTGCTAATATCTCTTGAGCACGATAGCGTTGGCTTGAGACCATGATGGCACTCATAGCAACAACCAGCATTGCAAGAATCACGATTACAAAAATAGCCGAAATTAAGCCGAGCCCCCTTTGTGAACCCAACGGCTTTTGTTTTTGGATCTCTTTGGCTTGGCAGTTAAGGCGCATTGCGTAATTGTACCTCCTGCTGCATCAGGAGTGATTCACCTGACTGCTCCACCCTGAACTCTAACATGACGATCGCATTGCGTTGCAAGGTTGCATCTAATACCTGGAAAGGAGTTGTCGCACTCATAGGATAAGCCATCAGTGCTCTATTAGGTTCAGACGTTGGCAAACTAGCCGCTGTCGGCTGCGTTGCTGTACGGCTGTATTGGGTGTAGCGGTACAGTCGATCGCCAACGACGCAATAACTAACCGGCTCGCCCACAATAAACAACCGTTTAGCGGGTGAATCTGCTGGGAATTGGTGTGCACTGGCTAAGTTGATAGTAACGGCACTATTGCTCACTAATGATGCGGCGGGTGTTGTTATTAATGGTGAGATAACCGCAGGTGAACCCGTTGTGTAAACCGCTGCTGTGGTGATAGGAAATACCGCCAACCGGCCTGCTTCCGGTACGCTAGTAAAGGGAACCGCACTTAATGAGGAGGCTGCACTGATAATAGGTGCACTAAGATACTGAGTAGCATCGAGGGATGGAATAAACTCTAAGCAGTTACCATTCGTGCGTGGGCTATTGGGTAAGGCATTACGCAATTCGCGCACCATCCTGTCCATTGCCACTCGACTGGTGCCGGCTATCCCCTCACGACGCGCCTGATCATTAAAACCCTTTGCCGTGCTGACAATAAAACCTGTTGCACCTACAGCAATAATGCCTAGCAACACGATGACGACAATCAGCTCGATTAGGGTAAAGCCCTTTTGTGAGCGCACGCCGCGATACATCAGTAATTACCTCGATAAACCACAAACAGCTGAGGTGTCTCATCAGGCGGTGTAACCGTTACACTGATCTTCTTCAAAGTGCGGTTGGGACGGCCAAAATCAGTGCCGGCATAAACAACACGAATGGCCACCTGATAGTTACTGTAATCCGCTCGAATAACGCCCAGTGCATTGATTGAAGGCGACTCGATTAAACCATCATAGTCATCTACATCATCAAATTGTGCTCGTGGTTCATCAGTCACACCGTCCGACAACTTATCCACACCGAGACTAGCGGAGCAGGTCGCTGTAGTACAGGCAGGAACCCCGCCCACAGGCGAGTTTTCATCAAAGCGTTTGGTCATCACCTCTTCAATATAGGCCTGCCCTAAGTAAGCGGTTTTAGCTTGCCAAAATGCATCTCCAGAGCGCTTCGCTGCACCCGACCAAGCAGACACAAGCACAACTAATGAAATGCTAATAATGGCAATCGTTAAGATTGTCTCGATCAAGGAAAAGCCTTGCTCAGAGGCACGCGCCTTCATAGGCAAACCCCGTGAGTGAAATGCATGATTGATGAGTGCTTCCAAGTGTCAGTTGCAGACTCGCCACTGGAGAAAAGGTTGTATTGGCGACTACTTGCACTAAATCGCCTAAATCACTGTAAACCAACGTCAGTGATGAACCGGCGGGTAAAGAGCCACTATTGCTTCCACTTTGATACTGAAAGCCAAGATTTCCTTCTAGGTTATAGGCCACTGATTGGCCATCAAACTGCAAGGCTAAATCCCAACGATCTGAGGAAGTATGCGTGATAACGAGGGAGGCACCTGAGCCCTGATGTGCCACGGCAGTTCGTTGCGTTAAGCGTAAGTAGGATAACAGCTGCTGGCTATAGAGAGACTGGGTATAGCTATCGACATTCCCAAGACGCGAAAAAGCCACAGCACTTAAAATACCTAACATGGCAAGCACTGTGACTATTTCAACTAGGGTAAAGCCTCGTTGACTGCGCTGAGAGGAGAGTTGGATACCCAACGCAGTTCTCCGAATTATGGGTTTGTCGTTGTGACATCACCATTACTTGTATCATAGTCGATGGTGCGCGTATTGGCAGTATCGCCCTGATACGTGAAAGTACAGGTCGTTGATGCAAGCGTCGCTTGATAATCAGAGCCCGTTGCTGTTGCAGCGGAAGGCGCACTGGCTTGCAGAATCGCATCCCACACCTCAACACAGGTTGCCGCTGTTGGTGTTGTGGTTGCCGTCGCAGCTGATACAGGATAACGCGCTGCGTTAACCGTAATCGCGGTTCCATCAATCGTAACCGTGCCTCCGCTCTGTGTATTATCAACCACCGCCTGAGCTTTTACTAATGCCACGGCTGCTGCCAAAGCACCAGCGGTACCTTGAACAGATGCTTTATGTGCATCCGTTGTAACATCGATAAAACGAGGCAAAGCCACCGCCGCCAAAATACCCAATAGTGCAATTACCACCACCAATTCGATGATTGTAAAACCTGCTTGTCGTTTCATGCTTTACTCCACGTTGCTCGACGATCTTCGTCTCTTAGTTCTAGAAACATTCCTTCGCTTATTAATACGAAGATTTAAAATCCCAAGTAAAAGGTTTTACCGGATCAATCTTTACGCCATAACTATGTGTACTGCCTATATTATCAGCACTTACACCAGTTAATTTAAGCATAAATTTCAATTCTTTGCTCGGCAGTTCCTCTACCCTTAAAAATTCATTGCGCTGTAAAAAATACACCATCTGACGCTCAGTTGGATCAAAGTACCAGAACCCCTCCTTAACCTCGTTAGCGTCACTGATTTCGCCGCCATAATTAGCTAGCGTTTCGGGCATCCAAGTAAAAGGGTTTTGATTAATCATCGCCTCCGCTTCATGAGGCGTACCGGCAATATAATAGCGTGCCAGTTTTAAACTTATTTGCTGCTGTAGTTGTCCTAGCACACCGTAAACGGCAGCCCTTTCCGAGCTTTCAGCTAACCGCCCAAGATAGAAGGAAAGTACACCATAGAGAATAAAAATAACCAAGAGGCTGATACAAAGCTCTAACAGTGTAAAACCTTTCTGTTTCAAACGCGTTACCCATTAATAGTGGTACTCAGTTCCCACAAGGGTAAGAATACACCCAACGCAAGAATCAGCACCATTATCCCAATCGCCACGATCAAAATAGGCTCAATAACACTGGATAAGTTTTTAAGGTCATACTCCACCTCTTCTTCATAAAATGAGGCAACATCTTCCAACATCTCATCGACACGTCCGGTTTCTTCACCGACCGCTAGCATCTGCATCACTAAAGGACTAAATAAACCTGCTTTATGTGCGGTCGTTGTAAAGGCCTCACCGCGCTCTATCCCCTTACGCATATCGGCCACTTTATTACCAATATACACATTGCCCATGGCCCTGGCCACAACAGCTAAACCTTGCTCTATAGGGACACCTGCTTTTAAAACGACACTAAAGGTTCGCGCAAACCTGCCCAATATTGCACGATAAAAGATGCCGCCTACCAGAGGTAATTTGAGCTTAATTTGGTCCCATTTAAGACGCCCTTCAGGGGTTTTCTTCCACTTAATAAAGCCAAAAATGCTACTCCCTATAAGGAATAACAGCAGATACCACCAGTTCACCATAAAGTCAGACACCGCTATCAAGACTTGGGTTTGCCAGGGTAGCTGCCCACCGAAGCTATCAAATACAGACTTAAAAGCAGGTATCACGAAGACGTTGATTACCGCTATCGCTATCGATATCGCTATGATGACAAACATAGGATAACGCGTTGCCTGCTTAACACTGCGTGTCGTTTGTCGCTCTAGATTCAGATAAGATGCCATTTGACGAAACGATTCATCAAGCTGACCAGTATTCTCCCCCACGTGGATCAAACTGATATAGAGATCCGAGAATATTTTTGGATGCTTATTTAATGAAGTGGAAAGCGAGTTACCCTTTTCTAAGTCTTCCGCGATCTGGCTTAGCGCTTTTTCAAACATTGGGTTTTTAATGGTACTCGCCAAACCTCGAATACCATTGGTAATAGGAACACCCGAACGGGTCAAGCTCGCCATTTGACGGCTGAACATAATGAGTTCATCAATACTCACCCGCTCAAATAGGCGAATCTGAGTCGCATGCGTCGCGGCCTGACTCTCTGCCGCTTGCGCGACGACCACTTTCACCGGCGTAATACCCTGTTCCACTATACGGCTCGCTGCTTCACCCTTTGAGAGCGCTTCTATGCGCCCTTCAGCTATTCGCCCATCAGGGTAGCGTCCTGTATATTGAAACCATGCCATCGCTTATTCTAGCTCCAATCCGCTATCGTTATTCGATGCAGGCAAACTGCCTTCAAGTATCGACTCATCCAATTGCTCAGTCACCCTAAACACCTCTTCCAACGAGGTGATACCCTGTGCCGCTAGGTCGAGCGCGCTCACCACAAGGGGTCTAAAATCAGGATTTTCTCGGGCACTGCGAGCAAACTCTGCGCTATCATTTCGGCGCAATGCATCCGCCATCTGATCATCAAGCTCTAACAATTCAAAAATACCAATACGACCTTTATAGCCGGTGTTGTTGCAATAGGTGCAGCCTTTACCCTGCATCAAACGAGGCGGCGGCATATCCAGTTCTTCCGCCTTGATATCCAGCCAAACCTGCTCTTGGGGTGTGGGCTGATAAACCGATTCACAATTATTGCAGATACGGCGAACAAGCCGCTGAGCTAAGATACCGCGCAATGCGGTTCCCGCTAGATAGCCTTCAACGCCAATATCGATAAGGCGCATCGCACTCGAAATAGCATCATTGGTATGGAGCGTAGAAAGTACAAAGTGACCCGTCATGGCAGCACGCATCGCGATATCCGCCGTTTCTAAGTCACGAATCTCCCCGACAAGCAGAATATCAGGGTCTTGACGCAAACAGGCGCGCAATACTTTGGAAAAGGTTAAACCAATTTGCGGATTCACCTGAACTTGGTTGATACGAGGTAAACGGTATTCGACCGGATCTTCAACCGTGATTATTTTCTTCGAGGCGTCATTTAACTCATTTAGCGCACCATAGAGGGTTGTCGTTTTACCGCTACCCGTAGGACCCGTCACCAACAGAATTCCATGAGGTTCACGAATAATACGGCGCACTTTGCTGAGCAGTTTTGGCGGCAAACCCGCTTTATCTAACCCGATAATACCCGCGCTCTGATCCAGCAAACGCATAACTACCGACTCACCAAACTGCGTTGGTAAAGTTGAAATACGGACATCTACGTTATGGTTTTTCACCGTGATATGAAAACGACCATCCTGTGGCAGACGTTTCTCAGAAATATTGAGTTCGGCCATCAGTTTTAAGCGTAAAACCAACACAGATGCGATGCGGGTTTCTTTCATAACATGCTCATGCAGCACACCATCAACACGCTGACGAATACGCAGTACCGTCTCATCCGGCTCAATATGTATATCTGAAGCGCCCACCTGAACAGCATCTTCAAAAAGACTTTTCAATAAGCGAACGACCGGAGCATCCACCTCATCCGTAGCCGTCAGACGCGATAGGTCGAAAGTATCTTCGGCCATATCTTCATTCAACTGGTCGGCTAACGACTCAATATCACTGGTCCGGCGATACATTAGATCCAAGGTTTGCAGTAACTGACTCTCGGCTACTACGGCTAGTTCAACCGTTTTAGGCAACAAGCGCTGCAACTCATCAAATGCAAAGATATCGAGCGGATCCGACATACCCACTAAAAAGTGATCAGGGTTCTCTTTTAAGACGATCGAGCGGAAACGGCGTGCATGGGTCTCGGAGAGTTTAAGCACATCTTGCTGCACAAAGTTGTAGTGCGCTAAATCGACCAAGGGCACATTTAACTGTTGAGCCAAAAACTCAAGGAACTGTTGTTCAGTGACATAGCGCAGGTTAATCAGCGTTCTACCCAGTTTTTGCCGCGTCTCTTTTTGGCGTGCGAGTGCCTCCATCAGCTGAGGTTCGGTGATAACCCCGTTGGACACTAAGAGATCCCCGATACGGATCTTCATTTTGGGAGACGCCATAACTCTCTATCCTTTATTGCAACAAACGCTCTGTTTGACGCTGAGCAAACTGTTTAGTTGTCACGTCAATCGTTGGAATTTTCAATGCGGAACGATAGGCATCTAACGCCCTGTTCTGCTGCCCCAAATACTCGAGTGCTACACCCATATTAACCCACCAACGCGCTTCCTGCGGATTTAACGCCAACAGACTTAAATACTGTGTCACGGCATCTGAATACTGACCCGCTTGCTGATACGCACCCGCCAATAACTCTAAATAATCCTCTCGGGTAGCGCCCGATGGGAAACGCTTTAACAATCCAACCGCTGCCTTGCCCTGCCCCTGCTGTAGCAATCCTCGCGCTCTTAGCAACGCCCACGAAAGATTATCAGGAGCTTGCTTAAAAAGCTGGTCGGCCTGTGTATAACGCTCTGTGGCTAAAAAAAGCTGCGCGAGGAGATAGCGACTTTGAAAAGACTGCTTTGTCTGATCTATAAAATCCTGCAACAGTTTAATGGCCTCGTCGGTTCTCGAGTCCGCTAATAATCTGCGTGCGTTTCTGACGGTTGTTGCATCGGTAGGCAAGTTATTTATCGACTTACGCCACTCACCGGCGACGGGTGCAACCGAGCCAGTCGTATCTTGAGAGGTTGCCACTTTAGGCGCATCGACCACCTTTGGCTGATCCGCAGACTCAACCACTTGGCGCGGCTCTGACAGATTATTCTCAACAACGACATGTTCGCTATTGCTAGCAGCTTGCTTAATCAAACTGATATTAATTTTTAAACGGGGCGGGTTTTGCTTAAGTTCCGGCTGAAAATTAACCGCCTCATTGGCCACCAGCTCCAAGGCAATATTCGGCGTGGCATCTTTAACCTCAAGTTGTTTGAGTAAACTCGGTAAAGGCGCAGGCAGGCTTGCGATAGATGCCATGTTATCCAGTTGGATCATCAAGCCTGTTGGGCTTTTTTGCAGCACTGTAAAGGGCGTCACTTGATCAAACCACAAGGTAATATAGCCGTTGGCCGGATCAAGCTGCGTCCAGTTAATCACCTTGAGTTGGTTGATGACCTTGACTGGCTCAGGCTCCACGTTAGGCGCAACAGAAGCTACTGGCGTATTGACTGGCACCTCTTCAGTACTAGGTAGCAACCTATCTAAGAGGGGCTTGACTAGGTCTGGCTTTAATACAACAAGTAGCGCAACAGCTAATAAAATAAATAAAACCAAGGTAAGTAAGCGCTTACTTGATGACGTTTTGTCCGGTACGGCACGATACTGGGTGGCACCTTCACGCTGGCGCGTTTCCAGATCGCGCAACATGTCATTAACGAGACTCATACGAGCCCCCTCAGCGTCGCGAGATAAAAAATCACGCCCAATGAGGCCAGCGCCAAACTACTCCAAAGATAGGGCATCCATTTCACACTGAGCGGCACACTCAACCCTTCGGTATCCTCAATCGCTTTGATCACATGCAAAGGTTTGATCTTATGATCTCCGCGCCCATAAGCACTTAGAAGCGACTTATGCGCGAGAATATTGACCCAACGCGGCACACCACCAGAAGCTTTTGCGATCAACTTCACAGCCGGACGCGTGAATAAAGAGAGGCCATCAAAGCCCGCTCTATGAGCACGCTGCTCTAAGTAACTTCCAACCGCAACCGGTGATAACGGGCTAATACGACAGCTGAAGGTGATTCGCTGAAGCAATTGACGTAAGGAGTTGCGCTTGAGCACCTGATCCAACTCTGGTTGGCCAAACAGTACCACTTGAAACAGTTTCTCAGCTTCGGTTTCTAAGTTAGTTAGTAAACGCAGCGCCTCGATCGTCTCCTCAGGCATCGCCTGTGCTTCATCAACAATCAACACTGTATAGCGACCCTCACGGGCGATCTCAACAAGACGCTGATTGATGCGATTCACTAGCTGAAAATCGGGCATTTCGAGCGCATCCGCTAAGCCTATCTCTAACGCAAAGTTGCGTCTTAACGCCTCAGGGCTGAGATAGGGGTTGGGGATATACGCTGTCACGCAGGCTTCTTTCTCAAGGGTATTTAATAGCGTGCGGCAGAGCATCGTCTTACCCGTGCCCACTTCACCCACGACTTTAATAAATCCATCACCGTTGGCTAAAGCGACCAATAGCAGGTTGAGCGCTTCCTGATGCGTTGGCAGTTGCAGAAAAAACCGCGTGTTCGGCGTCAGTGTGTAGGGCAGCTCTTCTAGCCCAAAATGCTCAAGATACATACACAGCCCTATTCGCCACTATTGCGCTCTCAATGATTGAAAGTTTTCTAGGGTATTGCGTAGCTCATTTTGCCAAGCACCCGCATTAACCACGACGGGTTTGAGTAATATGACAAGCTCGCTTTTATTTGAGCCCTGACGGCGTTGTTGGAATAGTTTTCCTAACCCTGGGATATCTCCCAAGCCTGGTGCTTTTGCGAAAGTATCGGTACTGCCAGAAGTCATCAAACCGCCAATGACTATCACCTGTCCATTATTCGCCCTGACAACGCTATCCGATTCACGAATGGAGCTTAATGCCAACGGGATATTGAACTGATCACTACCCACGCTGATCACTTTTTGTTGATCTTCCACCTCACTCACCGAAGGATGAATGTGCAAGATAATCTCATCGTTGGCACTAATCTGCGGTGTTACATCTAATGCGATGCCCGAGAAGAAAGGCGTTAACTCGATATCAGGTGTCGTCGTCGTTGCCGTACCGGTCGTCGTGGTATTTTGAATATCGGTGACATAAAACTCATCCGTACCCACTTTGATTACTGCTTTTTGGTTGTTTAGCGTCGATACACGCGGGCTCGACAGCACCTGAACATTACCTTGAGTACCTAAGAGCTCAATCAAGGAGGTGAAGTCATTCAAGTTTAGCGCCGCACTAAACACGCCAGAGATATTATCTGCATTGGATAGCGTGCTGGCCGATTGGCCGAAAGTAACGGAGTTCTTACTATTGATCTGTCCCACTGCATTCCAATCGATACCTGCTTGGAAACCGTTGTTCAGATTCACCTCTAAAATTTTCGCTTCGATTACAACCTGACGACGCAAGATAAGCTCAGCGCGTTCTAGGTACTCTTGCACGGTTTGCTGCTCGCTCGGCAAGGCACGAACCACAACAACCCCTGCTTGCGGGGTCACCACCACACGCTGGCCTTTATCACCGCCGATAATCGTACTGAGCGTTTGCTGTAAACCGCCCCAGAAATCAGATTTGTTCTCGGTCAGAATATGCGTCCCGACGAGATTTTGAGAGCTA
>DAIRSP010000004.1:13456-53755 GCA_036804365.1 Neptunomonas sp.
CCCGCGCGCTGCACATCCAAGTAATTAACTTGATAAATTTGCGTCTCTAGCTGTGCAGGTACCACCTGATACAAATTACCCGTACGCTTGTATTCATAGCCATATACATCACGCACTGCTTTCATCACCTCAGCGACCGTTACATCCTTCAGATGTAAGGTAACATCACCCTGAATCGACTCATGCACAATCATATTGTAGGGAGTACCCTCAACTAGCCCCATAAAGAAAGCCCGTGCAGATAACTGATTGGCCGATACATCAAAACGCTCCTCTTCGATTTTGGCTAATTGAGCCAACGACTGAGGAGGTAGGGTGGGCAATGCTTGAGGTAAGCGCGATGGGGGAGCCGCTAAAGGAGCCTGCTCTAGCGCATCCTGCAAAATTTTCTCTGATGCTTGCTGTGGAGGTTCTTGGGTAACATGCCCCACTGTTTGACAGCCGGCCAGCAGACCTGAAACCACCCAAATTAGATATTGATGTACGCGCTTCATGAGCAAACCTTTTGTTATTACCGGCTTATCTTAAGCCCAGCTGGCCGAGCGATCGGCACCCATTGATTCTGACCATTAACCTGTAACAAGACCTTATTGTCGGCAATTTTTAATAAGGTCGCGCCAGATACTTTCTCACCTATAGCCACTTTTTCGCCATTAATCACGGCCCAAGACTGCTTATTTCTTAACAGAAGCGAAGTCAGAGTATACACCTGAGCGGCCTCCTCCTTCGCTGTTTCAGGTTGTTCAACCTGATAATGCATCGGCTGCGTAGGATCTTTCGCTAAAGTTTCAGCCAAGGCCGGAGAGATAGCCCCTAGCAAACCCAATGTTATAAACCATTTAGCCACCTAACCAGCCCTCCTCTGCACTCAGAGTATGCACACGCAGTATCACATCCGCTTGTGGGTACTCTGTGACTTTATACTCCAAACTGTCCCAGAAAAATGCAGAAGAAAGAGCCTCAAGCGCTACGAGATAGTCGTATACTGCTTGATAGCCTCCTTGGATATGTAACTCAAATGGATGACGATAAACCTTTGCTTGGGTTGTTTCAGTCTTTTCCGTTACCGGAGCAACGGCTGAACCCGCGGAACCCTTCTGCGCTAAGCTATCTAAATCTAACGGTTCAATAGGCAAAGAGCGTAAGCTGACTAACTGCACAGTTTGCGTTGCTTGAAGCAGCGACTCTAACACAGTACTCATTTTCTGCGGCGACATGAGCGCGACTGATTTTTGTTTAAGCTGCTCAGTCAATGCTAGGTCTAATCGTCGCAGAGTTTCTATTTCAGCGCGTAAAGGCTGAGAAGGGTCACTCGCTAATGCTTTCGTGAACACAACCACTTCAGCTTCACGCGTCTGGAGCTGCTGCCTTTGCGTTTGGATTTTTTGCGTGGTCGCCGCTCCTTGCTTCATCAAAGGCTCTATCGCCATCACAAAAAACAACACCAGTATCAGCACGGCACCGGTCACGGTTAACAGTAATCTTTCACGTTTATTTAATGCATTAAAGCGGTTAGCTTTCATTGCGTGCCTCCCACAACAACCGCCTTAAAGGGATAGCCCTGTTCATCACCCTGCTCGGTTAATAGCTCAGTGACATGGAACTGCTTAAATACCTTCTGCTGCACTGTTTGGCGTAAAAACAGGGGAACAGAGGCCGCTGAGTGGCTCACCCCGGACACGCTCAATAATGCATTAGGTTGGATGGCAAACTCCGTTAGCCAAACACCTTGCGGCACTGTTTCAGCAATCGACCACAGCGGCTCGGCAAAACCTTCTCGATGTCCAGGCTGCACCTTATCTAATAAACTTAATAAGCTTTGCTTTGAGACGGTATTTTGCTGCGCCTGGTCTCTTGCATAGATAAGATCGGGATCGGTTTGTCTGGCAGCTAACTGATCTTCAAGTGATTTAATCTGTGTTTGTTTCGACTTATATTCAGCCGTCAACGCAGCCATCTGCTGGGTTAAGGATCGAGTGTGAAACATCAATCCAGCGGTGATCAGTGTACAGAGAACCAACAGGCAAGCTAGCCCTATCGCAACCGGTTTAAAGGTTAACCAATCCTTTTTGATCTTAGGAACGGGAGGTAATAAGTTGATCTGTTGTTTTAACATTATTGATCCAACCCCATCCTAAGTGCTGCAGCGATTGCAACAAAGCAACGCTTCTGCAAATCAATCGTTAATGACACCTCCGACTCAAGTACATCACTCAAATCTAACGATTGAACATCCGCCGACAGATTACTCCGTAACTCCATCAATAGAGGCGTTTCACCCTCTTGTAACGGCACCACAAAAATACGCACACAAGGGTGACAACCAATCTGGCTTTCGAAATAGTCCATCGAACGCTGGATATCTAGCACCACATTATCAATATGCGTTTGGTGCTGATAAGGCAAGCCACGCGACATATAAAGCGCACCCGATGCTAAAAGGTTTACAAGACTGTATTGATCGCCAAGCAAAAGGAATGCAGTACCCGACTCAGATAAGGACAAGTCCTGAGCGATATTCAGTAAAGCAAGCTCAGGAATATCAATACAGACAGGCTTGAGATCAAGACTCTCTAACCAAGCCACACGCTTTTTGATTAAGGTACGATCGGCGACAACCACATAAATCATCTTACCGCGTCCGCGGTACGCATCGTCCGGCAGATCAAAGTAATCAAGGATCACATCATCAATGGGGGTTTGTATCAGATCTTTCACACGCCAAAGAATGGCTTCTTTTAACTCTTCAGCGGGTACATCTGGAGCATCCACTAGTAAGAGCTGATACTCGCCAGCCGATAGCACCAAAGAGCAATCTCGATCGACTAACTTGGCTTTTTCTATATAAGCTTTGAGTGATTGAGCATGCGATAGAGGATCTTGCTGCTCAAAAAAACCAGCAAAAACCAAATGACTTTGGGCAGACGATTGTTTAGCAGCTGCAATAGCAACGCCATTTTGCAAAATCTGCAGCGCTACGAGCTCACTGGAGCTTTTACGTTTCTTTCTAAACGGGAGCAAAATGGCTCTCCTTTCATGAGAGAGTCTAGTATCAGATCATCACTACCTACGTAGTGAAGGTTTGATTAATACACATCTTCCTTATAGCGGCAACCATTGCTGATAGTTTAGACGATATTTTCATCTTAGTTAGCTGAAAACATTATTAAAATTATATTTAGTACTTGCCATAAGCAAAGCTAAATGATTGAATATGCCCCGACTTAGCCCGGATAGCTCAGTCGGTAGAGCAGGGGATTGAAAATCCCCGTGTCGGTGGTTCGATTCCGCCTCCGGGCACCATCATTAAAGCCTTGCAATCATATGCAGGGCTTTTTTGTTTGTAGCTTAGTTTAAAAAACTGTAGCAATTCGCAAACTATCATTCAAAAAACCATTTTTTGGTCTATCCTAAATCTAGTGTTCGGCTTAGTCGGGTTTTGATGCAGCTTTCTCCTCAATACTTAGGCAGATAATCGAGCAGCGTACTAGCGTAAATTTTTCTATTTTTCGCCTCTCGAGCGTTAGGCTTCATAAAAAATAATATTAAGCAGTTTTGGGTAACAGCATGAAATTAAGTGGCAAGTTGCTACTCGTTGAATTGCTCTTTCTTGGCATACTGATGGCAGGGGTGTCGACACTGATCTATTTTGTCGTACTTCCTAGTGTAGAGAAGATCGAGTACACGGATAGAGTCGATGATATTGAACGCATTAAAAACAAGCTTAATAATGAAATTGACAAGCTTTCACAAACGGCAGCCGACTGGGCCATCTGGGATGATACCTATGAGTATACCGTCAGCCACTCTAAAACTTATGAGTCAACCAATCTAACGGAGTCTGCATTATCACAGCTAGACATGAGTATGCTGATGATAATAGATCAGGACGGTTTAATTCTTTGGCATCAGCATACTCACTCTTCGGATGCCCCAGCTATGGAATACTTTATAGCGGGTAGCCGAATAGATAAAAACCATCCAATATTTGTCAACGCTGCCAACAAGAAAGGCGGATTATTCCACATCGGTAATGCAAGTATGCTGATGGCTTGGAATCCAATTTTGGACAGTCACGGTCAAGGCCCCACCCGAGGCTACCTCTTTTTTGGCAAACAGATAAATCAGGCGTTTGTAGAGACACTCTCCGATCAACTGCGGCTTAACATTCGCCTAGCCCAAGAGACAACCACTAACCCAGAAACGACTCTGGTGAGTTTTCTGTCAGACAATAAAGTCCAAGCAACAGGTTTTATGCCTTTTCAGGATGATGAAACTACAGTACTTAAAATCACGATTGATCAGATGCGGCCTTTCTATCAACAGGCGATTAACGCAACGCTAGCATCCCTAGGGGCAATTTTAGTGATAGGGCTTTTATCCTGCTCTGTGAGCTATTTTGCTCTCAGCCGGCTTATCATTTCGCCCATCCGTAATCTGCAACGACAGGCAGAAACCTTTGGCCATGACAGTCGTTATATCAACTTCCAACCCTTTAACCGTGATGATGAGTTGGGACAACTTTCATCGTCCTTCATTCGTATGGCTAAGAGTATCGCCTTGCATCGCTGGACGTTAGAACAAGAGCGAGATGACTTTCAATTGGCCAGTTTTACCGACACGCTAACCCAACTGCATAATCGTCGTTATCTGGAGTACTTTGTGCAGCACGCCGCGACTGAGCAGGCAAAAGATTGGATATTTTTGATGATCGATCTTGATCATTTTAAACAGATTAACGATGTTCACGGACATGATGTGGGCGACCGAGCATTACGCCAGTTCGCTTCGATTTTACAAACCTCCTGTCGCGCGCAAGATCTTATTGTTCGCTCCGGCGGCGAAGAGTTCATGATTATCTGCCGTAATACCCCGATTGATACCGGTAAAAAAATTGCTGAGCGAATCCGCGCTGAAGTCGAACACAACTTTTCTACAGGTGTAAGTCCGCTTCAGCTCACCTGTTCCATTGGCCTTTTTTCGATCCATAGCAGTCAGAATCAAGACCTATACCAGCGTTGGAAAGAGATGATTAAGGTTGCGGATATCGCACTCTATGCCGCTAAAAATAGTGGCCGTAATCTCTGGATCTCGCTGCATTACCAGGACAAAAAAAGTGATGATTGCGATCATTACCCCGATACCGTATTGCTTATTAAGCAGTGGATTGCTGAAGATCGTCTTTCGGTGTCGAGCTCCAACCCGAATTTACAAGAGATACAATGGCAAGAGGTGGAAGCACTGAAACAACGGCGCGCCTCCTGAGTGCACCGACAAAGCGACATCAATCCCTTGAATTGTGTCTAACTTAAACTATGATCATTTTATATACAGGCAAATGCGTGCACGCGCTGCCATTTTGGAATTGATCAGAGGCCCTATAATGACACTAAAAAGTAAGCTTCTTATCTTCGTCACCTTTGTCATATTGGTGGTCACCAGTATTTTAACGGCTTCAGCCTACCTACAACTGCGCCACAACTTAGAAGCCTCTACGGTTGAGAAGGTATTATTAACCAACACCCAAACCGCTAATCGTATCGGTGAATGGCTAGCCTCGAAAAAAGTCGCTATTCAAGCACTCAGCAAAGCGAAGCCTGAAGCGGATACCTTGCTCAAATCTCTCGCTATCGTAAACGAAAGCTCAGGCTTCGCTACAACTTATGCAGGATTTGATGATGGTAGCATCGTATTCAGCGATGGTTATGTCCCCGATGCAGGTTACGATCCTCGCAAACGCCCATGGTATGAACTCGCCGAGAAAAACGGTGATATTTCGGTTACCGCGCCCTACATTGATGCATCCACTAAAGAGCTAGTCATTACAGTAGCCATGCCGGGTAGCAACAGCCTCGGAGATCACAAAGGGGTTTACAGTGGTGACATTTTTATCACGGATATCGTAAAAACTGTTCTCTCGATCAATCTGGGCGAAAACGGAGCCGCAATGCTAGTTGATGGTGATGGTATGATCATCGCCTATCAAGATGATAAGCAGGTTATGCAGCCCTTCTCTAAAGTGCTTGGTGGTTTAAACACCCGCGATCTCAGCACATTGGATAAACAATCAACACTGTCAGAGGTGTCACTTAACAACCGTGCCCGCCTGACTAAAATAACCCAAATTCCTGGCAGTGATTGGTACCTGCTCTCTTTGGTCGATCCCATGGTGGTTTTCGCCGAGCTTAATGGATTACTCGTACGTTCAGTTATCATCAGTTTAGTGATCTTTGCCCTGATTATGTCGCTAGCGGTGATGGGGCTGCATCGATTACTAAAACCTATCTCTGAAGTTTCCACAGCATTGAATGATGTTGCCAAGGGCGAAGGTGATTTAACTAAGCGTCTCGTGATAAAAAATAAGGATGAGTTGGGTCTGATCGCTGAAAACTTCAATGCGTTTATCGATCATATTCAGCCGATTATGCAGCGCGTTGCTAAGGCTGCTGACACGCTCAGCAGCGAAGCCGATGTCGGCCGAAGAAGTGCGGCAGCGACAGCAGATGAAGTGGATAAACAACTACGCGAAGTGACGCAAGCCGCCGCTGCTATGCATGAGATGTCGGCAGCGGCGCACGATGTCGCGCAACATGCAGAAGATACAGCGGCGGCCTCGCGCCAGTCTGCTGAGGCTTGCACTCAGGGCTTACAGTTAGTCACTCATAACCGTACATCGATCTCCACACTCGCAACCGAAATAAAACACTCAACCGAAGTCATTAATGAACTCAGCCGTCATGCCAAAGGCATCACAACCATTCTGGAAACCATTCAGGGAATTGCAGAGCAAACCAACTTACTCGCGCTAAACGCAGCCATCGAAGCGGCGCGCGCTGGGGATCATGGCCGAGGCTTTGCCGTCGTAGCGGATGAGGTGCGCGTACTCTCACAACGTACCCACAGCTCCACAGAAGAGATTAAACATATGATTGAACAGCTCCAAAGCACTACGCTGTCGGCCGTTCAATCAATGGAAAAAAGTGAGAAGCTCGCCACCAGCAGTGTCGATAATGCTGAAAAAGCCAGTAGCAGTTTAGAAGAGATCAACCAATCGATACATCATATCAGTGATAGAGCGATTCAGATTGCCAGCGCAGCCGAAGAGCAGAAAGCCGTCAGCGATGATATCAGCAGAAATACCGAATCGATCCAATCAGGCGCCGATGCATTAGCTATTGCCACTAGTGAATCACTGACACGTGCCGAACGCTTACGCGAGGTTGCTAATCTATTACATGCAGAGATGGGCAAGTTCAAACTAGACTAGCCCATCAAGGTATTGCCCTATAGAAGCCGATAACTATGGGGCTATCTTTGCAGCAACCGTGCGATTTCGACCCTCGGCTTTTGCTTGATAGAGTGCCTGATCGGCCAAGCTGATTAAACACTCTTCGTTACAATCTGCTTTGGGTATTAAGGCGTTCAGGCAACCTAAGCTAATCGTCACCGTCAGCTCAGTCCCATCATCAAGCACCACCGGTGTTCGATTCACTGCTCGGCGAATACGATCAAACATATCCTCAGAATTTTCATCTTCGAGTTCCATCAGGATAAGAAACTCCTCGCCGCCAAAACGTCCTATATAATCATAAGGCCGCAGCGACACTTGCATACGTCTCGCCACCTCACGCAACACTTGATCACCCGCTGGGTGTCCATATTGGTCATTAATACGTTTAAAGTGGTCAATATCACACATGCCTAAACCGAGATACAAACGACGTCGTTCAGCCTTAGCCAATACTTTTTTTAGAGCACCTAGTATGGCACGGCGATTCATCAATTTGGTTAGTACATCGTAATTGGCTTCATACTCGAGCACAGTTTGTATCTCGCGCAGCTCTTGCTGCATGTTGACGAGTCGATGCCCAACTAGCAACCTCGCTTTTAGCTCTGCTGTATTAAATGGCTTAGTGACATAGTCATCAGCGCCCTTTTCTAACCCTGTCACCACATCGCTTTTATCCGTATGGCCAGTCAGAAAGATAATATAGGGAGGCTCACCGACTAAATGCTCTCGAACTCTTTCGCACAGCGCCAACCCATTCAACACCGGCATTTCCCAATCAACCAGCATTAAGTTAGGTCGGTTAGGTTGCTGAAGTATGCCCCAAGCCTGCTCCCCATTTTCTGCCAGAACAACCTCAAAGCCCCACTTCCTAGTCATTTCCTCCAACATGATCCTAGATATCAAGTCATCATCCACTATTAACAACTTCATCATTGGTATTCCTTTTTCGCCTCTACGAGATCATTAAATGCTTTTTTTAGCGACTCTATAAGCTGCTCAGCACCGTCTAAGCATCCCGACTTACCTAATAACTCTATAGCTTTTGCTTGCTCGGCAAGCTTTTTAGCACCGATATTCGCCGCGGCGCCCTTCAACTTATGAGCAGAGCGCGCCAACTGTTCGCATTCAGCGGACACTAGCAAGGCTTCTAGTTCGACAATTTGTTGGCCCGCTTCATTTTGAAACAACAAAAGCACTTTTTTCACCAGTTCGGGATTATCTTCTAGCCGTTCTTGTAACGCTGCATAATCGAATACGACCAAAGAGGACTTATTCTCGGGAGGTGTAACACTGGCTAAGCTCTGAGGTTCTCTATGCTCAAGTACCTGCTGACGGTAGGGTAATTTCACCCAACGCTTCAACGTGGTTTCTAATACGGCCCCATCCACGGGCTTGGCTATAAAGTCATTCATACCGCAAGATTGGCACTGCAACCGATCATTGTCTGAAATATTGGCCGTAATCGCGATCACAGGAATATCTTTGTTTCGCACCCCTGTTATTTTGTCGCGAATCCGTCGAGTAGCGGCAAAGCCATCCATCACTGGCATTAAGCAATCCATTAGCACAACTTCATAATCATGAGTACGCAGCGCATAAATGGCTTCAAGCCCATTATTTACAACATCTGAAACAATCCCTAAGCGTGCCAACATCGCTTCTAATACCACTTGGTTGGTAAGATTATCTTCTACGACCAATACTCTAGCTGATGCCAGCTCATGGGGGGTGACGGATGCTTCGTCCAAGCTTAATCCGAGGGTAATCCAGAACTGACTACCCTTATGTGGGACACTCTCTACCTCAATGGTTCCACCCATCCGCTCAACGAATTTTTTAGCCAGCGATAGCCCAAGCCCTAATCCACCTCGTTGTCGTGTTGAAGAGCCATCGACTTGAGAGAAGTCTTCGAATATATTTTCGCAAGCATCCTGGGATATTCCCGCACCGGTATCCGCGATTAAGAATTTAAATACAATCGATCCTTGCTCAGAGCTCATCGCCTCATAACTAAAGTGCACACTCCCCTGATCGGTAAATTTAACGGCGTTATCTAAAATGACCTCTAACACTTTTATTAGTTTATCCTTATCGGCCAAAAACCAGTGTTCGCCTTCAGGAGCGTGGTTATAATTAAAGGAGATACCCTTAGCAGCGGCTAGCCCGCTAAATTTTTTCAACATCTCTTGTAACGCATTTTTCAAACAGAATGACTGAAGATTCATCGTAATGGCATTGGCTTCTAACGATGAGAAGTCCAACAGGTCATTTACGATGCGTAACAGTTCCGCTCCGCTCTTTTTGATCTCATCCACTAGGAAGGTTTGTGACTCGCTGAGGGTGGTATCTGATAGCAGATTGCTCAAACCTAAAACCCCATTGAGCGGGGTACGTACTTCGTGACTCACATTGGTCAAAAACTGATTTTTTAATGCGACTTTGTGGTCTGCGGCCGCTTTAGCTTCCAGCAACGCTTTCTCAAGCTCCTTACTGATAGTGACATCAAAATTAATCCCCACAAAACGCACCAACTGTCCTAATGCGTTTTTTTGCATAACGCCATGCGCTTGTAGTATGCGCGTTTCCCCCGTAGGAGATACAATCCTAAAGGTAGATGAACTCACGCCCTCATGGCGTTGTGCCATTGCAAACTCTTCAAGTGCTCGCTCATAGTCATCTGGGTGAATACGCGACCTCCATAATTTAACTGGATCTAGACCTTCATTAACATCTGCTCGATAGAGGGAAAACATCTTCTTATCCCAAATCATCTGCTGGGTCTCTAGATCTAACTCCCATACGCCAAAGCCTGCGGCATCTGCCGCTATTTCAAATCGTAGCAAGGTGTCATGGAGCTGACTTTCCATCTGCTTATAGGAAGTCATATCGGTACGTATAGCAACATATCGTTCGGGTTTACCCTTCTCGTCTAAAAGCGGAACAATTGTGGTATCGACCCAATAAAGCTCTCCCTTCTTATTCAAATTACAAATGGTACCGTGCCAAACCTTTCCTTTAGCGATCTTGCTGTACATCTCTTTAAAAAAGGCCTTAGAGTGCAAACCCGAAAAAAGCATTCGATGGTTATTGCCAAGTAACTCGTCTTTTGAGTAGCCACTGAGCTGCTCAAACTTTTCGTTAACTTCTAAAATATTGCCTCGTACATCCGTGATAGCTAATACTGCATGTTGGTCTAGCGCAAACTTGTACTGCTCTAATAGATGATCGAGCTGGGTTTGCTCTTTGAAGGCGTCCTTGAGGGCAGCAAGATCTTGCTCCTTCTCCTCGAGCAGTAAATTTTGTGACTCTAAAAGCGCCTTGAGCGCATGTCTAATCCATAAGCCGAGTAAGAGTGCTGCTAAAATAGTCAATAGCCCTATTAAGCTCGCGGCTAATAACGCTCGACCTCCCGATGCAAAAATAGGTAACCGATCCAAACGACTCTCCAGTTCGCTATACAGACTCCAGTTAACAAACGGGATTTGCAGCGTGCGTTGCAACCCTATAACCTCATACCCTTCTGGACTTTTATCGTAAGGCAGCATTTGATGTTCAGCAGCACCCTGCTGTTTTTTGGTTAATAGCGACGCTTTGGGAGGGGCAAGCCTGAGCTGCAAAATCGCGCCGTTATTATCGCCTAATGGGCTAAGCAGTTGTCCATTTGCATCAACGATATAACTACGTGCTGTTTTATCGGCAGCGATTAACGAGAAGAGTCTTTCAAAACTGAGCTGCATCACTAAAACGCCTTGGAACTCTCCATTTATTCTGATTGGATGAGTAAGAAAGCCTGCTAAGCGGTTGTCTGATACCTCGTATCGCTGGATACCTGAAAAAGAAGCCGTTCGATTAATCAACGTGCGCGATACATCTTTCGCCAGCAGCGTATCTTTCAGTAACAGAGAGGAGAAAATATTTTCGCCTAAATCCTTTTTTTGCACCTCAGAGAACAAGATATTTCCCTGCAAATCCACCAGCAGCAGGTCATAAATATCAGGATGGTTTCGATGAATTGAGCTAAAGCCAGCCATATTATTATTAGCAAGGCGCGCCCAGTCCTCGGTTTTTACATACGCGTCAGCACTCAAGCCCGAGATCTTTAAACCTTGCTTTAAACTCTGCAGTAACTGTTGAGTAGGCTGTTTGCTTGCCTGCACTTTAAGGTCGAAGTAGCTCGTGACAAACCACTCTTCGATGCGAGCTGCCTGTAATTCCGAAATCGCCTCCACCAGACTTTGCTGCTGATGATGCATCGCTTTATTGCCCTGCTGATAAGTCAGCATACCGCCCAATATCATCGGAAGTATCACTAGGCATAACAGCATCAACACTAAACGACCTTCTAACCACCGCCCGTCCAAAATATTCTTTTTACTGTATGCAACATTTGGCATTTTTTGATCCCACCATGAATCAAACTGTTCCCAGCTTGATCTATTTATTTCACCCTGTTGAAAATCGCCAATCTGCGCCCTTTAAGGAGGCTGCTTAGCTGCTCATGCTGGTATCCACTCAAGCCTTTGACTGATAGCATGCATGTTTAAACTTTTACTCGGTTTAGCTATGGAACTGGATCTACTGACCCTCCTCTCTCTTGCACTTGTTGGCCTCGTTGCCGGTACTATCGATTCCATCGCTGGAGGCGGAGGTTTAATTACCGTACCCGTTCTACTCGCTACCGGTATGCCACCGGCTTCCGCGCTTGGAACCAATAAGTTACAAAGCAGCTTTGGCTCCTTTTCGGCTACCCGATACTTCCTTAAAAAAGGTCTGATCGATCTACGCCAAATGCGCTTGGCCATCCTCTGTACGTTCATCGGTAGTGCCTTAGGCACACTCTGCGTCCAACAGATTGATTCATCTCTGTTGAGTAAAATTTTGCCATTACTATTGGCGGGTTTTGCGCTCTATTTTCTGTTCTCACCAAGGATTAGTGATCAAGACAGTCATCGCAAAATCAGCCAAGCGGCTTTCGGTTTACTCATCGGCACAAGCATCGGCTTTTACGATGGCTTTTTTGGGCCAGGTACTGGCTCCTTTTTTGCTATCGCCTTTATCGCACTCGCCGGCTTTGGCATGGCGAAAGCGACGGCCAACACTAAACTGCTCAATTTCACCTCTAATATTGCATCCGTTATCTTTTTTGCTATTGGCGGCCATGTTGTTTGGAGTGTTGGCTTGGCCATGGCAGTGGGCCAAATCATCGGAGGCCGTATCGGTTCTGGCCTTGTGGTCAGCAAGGGCGTCCGCTTAATTCGCCCCTTGCTCGTCACTGTCTCCATCATCATGTGTGTCCGCCTTTTGTGGTTGGATCATCCTCATTGGTTTACTTGGGTGACCCAATACCTTTAAGCACTAAGCGGCATTCGGTGTGCCTCCAATGTTCGCTTTAATCCCTCTCCTAGGTTAATTTCATATTGAACACCTAATTGAGAACAGGCTTTTGAGGGATCGCCTAAAGAGGTCGCAATATCACCCGAGCGAGCAGAGTGATGGTCAATCTGAACATGTGTACCTGCGACCATACCTAATACCTTGGCAAGCTGACTGATGGAGGTAGATTGGCCAGTACAGACGTTAAAAACTTCGGCATTGCGCTTAAGCGAGTACATAGCCGTGACCAGGTGCCGAACCACATCGCCGACATAAATAAAATCTCGGGTTTGTTGGCCATTCCCATAAATACTGATGTGCTGGTTTTTTAAGATACGATCTATAAATATCGAGATCACACCGGAGTATGGAGATTGAGGGTCTTGGCGAGGACCGTACACATTAAAAAAACGCATCCCTACCGTAGGGATTGCGTGAACCAACCAAGCGACTCGGGCATGAAGTTCGCTACCAAGCTTATCAACGCCATACGCGCTAATCGGCCGAG
Source organism: Neptunomonas sp. (assembly GCA_036804365.1). Classification (GTDB taxonomy): domain Bacteria; phylum Pseudomonadota; class Gammaproteobacteria; order Pseudomonadales; family Balneatricaceae; genus Neptunomonas. The sequence continues at coordinate 26,629 of DAIRSP010000004.1, forward strand.
GCGCTACCATTTCGTTAAGAGGTGTTGTTGCGTTATCACCATAAATAGCCGCAGATGAGGCATACACCACAGGAATTGGATCGCGTTTGTCGTTAGCTCTTGCGGCATTAAAGACGTTAACCGTACCCTGTTGGTTAATACGATGGGTACCTACCCAATCGTTAACCGAGCGCTCGACCGATGCGATTGCGGCGAGATGGAAACATCCATCCACCTCTTCCATCACTCCATGCACCGTTGGATAATCAGCGACATCGCCAATCACAAGCTCGACACCCTGGGGCAAGTTCTCTAGATAACCGGTGGATAGATCGTCTAAAACGACAACTTTGTGCCCATCTGACAGCAGCAAGTCGCAAAGATGCGATCCGATAAAGCCACACCCGCCTGTGATTAGGTATTTCATAATAACTCCTGAACGTTAGATATCCGGCGTTACAGGGGTAAAAGCAAAATGCAGGCCAATATTTTTTTCAAATAAAAATCAATAAGTTAAAAAAAATACATGCCTTCACCTAACAAACTGTGTTGCATTTTGCGAAAATTTCTTCGCAATCTGCTATTTCTTCTCAATATGCGTTACCTATGCGGGCTTTCTTCATGGCGTCTGAGTGTTTTTATCTAGCATCTCGACACCTCTGACTCTAATCAATTGTTTTATATAGAGATTAAAAAAGATGGTCACTTTTTTGCTTTAACGGTTTATATCTAATAAGTATACAGCGAGGCTCGCAATGTCCTTACAACACCATGTTATCTACCAGCTTCTTGATAGCCGGTCTTTCGGTGGCATTGAAACACATATCTTCCAGCTGTCTGATTGGTTAAAAAACCAAGGCTTCCACAACGAAGTTATTTTTCTAAAAAACTATGGCCCCCACCCCTTACAGAAAAAGCTAACCGCTCATGGTATTAGATGGCAGGCCTTAGAGAGTTTAGATGAGCTAAATACGATTCTTAAAACGACCCGCTGCATGGTTGCGACTCACGGCTATAAAGCAGGTATTATTGGCCGGTTTCTAGGCAAGCTAAACGGTAGGCCTGTGGTTTCTACTTTCCATTCAGGTGATTGCGGATCTGGAAAGTTACGTTGGTATACACGTCTGGACGACCTATCCTCACGCTTGGCAAAATATCGAATCAGTGTCAGCAAGGAGATCGCGGCGCGACTACCAGTATCCTCTACGGTTATTCCTAATTTCATCAAACCGCAGAAAAAAGTTACCAATTTAGGTACGAAAATCGCCTTTGTTGGCCGACTATCACATGAAAAAGGCCCCGACCTTTTTGCTCAAATTACGGCTGATGATTTCCGCGATTATCCTGTGTGTATGTATGGCGAAGGCCCCATGTATGAGGAGCTACACCAGTCTTATCCACACCTAAGAATGATGGGACAGGTGGAAATGGAAACACACTGGGAAGATATTGCTGTGTTGTGCATTACCAGTCGCTTTGAAGGGCTCCCCTTAGTCGCGCTGGAAGCGATGTCGCGTGGTATTCCCGTCATTAGCTTTGCGATGGGGGCTCTGCCCGAGCTGATTACCCATAATAAAAATGGCTGGCTCATCCCTGCTGGGGATATCAAAGGCTTTAAAGCTGCCGTTAACCATGCATTAAGCCTGTCTGATCAAGCCTTTGAAGCGGTTAGTTCCGCCGCATATGAATTAGCCCATCAGAAATACAGCTGTGATGTAGTGTTGCCCAACATTATCTCTCTGTACGAACAAGCCTGCGCCAAAACATCGGCTCATTTGACGAGTGAACAATGCGGCTCGCAGCTATAAGCCCCTGGGGCTGGTTAAGTTTCGCGGCTGCGTTCAATGCACTGCTACCTGCCGCGCATAAAGCCTACCAAGAAGAGGGACTAATAGCCTCTATCACATCCGGCTTGGGCCATAGTTTTGTTATCTGGTTCAGCTTGATTATTGTTTATCGCTTGGCAGTTCGTGATCGCACACCAAGCGCTGAAAAGACGCTTTTACTCCCTGTTTACTTGGTGATCTGCCTTGCCTTAATGCTACCTTGGGCACAATTAAGCTGGGTCTGCTGCGCGGTTGCTGCCTGGATTTGGCGGTCACTCGCCTCTCCTCAGTCTGCCTCACGCACAGCGGCTATTGTGATGTTTGCGGTGGCGATTCGTGAACCCGGCACGCAGATATGCTTGACCCTTTTTGCCGATCAAATATTGAATATTGATGCCACCCTAGCAACATCACTTCTGGGTCTATTTAGCAGTGCCGCTGAAGTTGAAAGCAATATTATCAAACCCGATGGAGGCTTCAGTTTGATGATTTTGACCGGCTGCTCAGCTTTCGGAAACCTATCGCTCGCATTACTGCTTTGGATCAGCTTAACCCTCAACCTGCATTTGCAGATGACACCTCATGACGTTATACGCGCCGCTGTAGTTATCAGTATCGTGCTCTTGATCAACAGCCTTCGTTTAGCCGGTATGTCCTTATCCGAAGACTGGTACAACAGCTTACATACGGGACTGGGCGCAGAGATCGTCAACAGCCTCGTTTTAATCACCCCTTTACTGTTAGTCCGATGGAATAAAGATAATGAGCATCAAACACTTTTATCTAATTTTTCTACTGCCCGTGCTCTTCATCGCCCCATTAACAAGGGTCTTTAGTTTATCGAGCGTACCGCCCGGCCACACCTTTAGGCTACCGGACATATTGCAGCTTGAAAAAGTCGGTCAGTTTGATGCCGCTAACCAAGGGCCTTATCAAGTGATGGGCTTTAAATCGACCCAATGCGAGGGGAGTATTGCGATTGTTCCTTTAGAGCGAAATGCCGAAGGCGCTCACATTCTGCGTTATTTTTTAAGTGACCCCGATCTAACATTTGGTTTTGTGTTTGCAGGCGAGTTGCACACGACATTCCCGCAATGGGCTTTTACATTAGAACGCTTTAAGAAACAGTTAGGTCAATTCACCGCTAACCCCAACATTCTGTCTAGCCAGGCGCTCGCGTACGCAGAAAGCGGTCATTGCGGTATTGCGCAACAGATTGCGAAAACGCTCTACTAGTTTTTCTCATATTGCGAATTAAATCGGTAAAATCGATTTTTTTTCTCATAATGCGAAAGTTGTTTTTATACATTTCCCTTAAATATCAATTATTTAAAAATTGGAACACTTCTTGCTTTATCCAGATATAAAGATTACAGGAGGCCCACTATGTTCACTTCCACTTCATTCAAACCCATTGCTCTCTTCAGCGTAATGAGTCTTATTGCTAGTCAATCAGCATTTGCAGCAGTGGATGAGTCTGGGAATCTGACGAATATCCAACTCGCCCCGGGACTGTTGACTGAAGTGCAGTCAGCCTTACCTGAATCTACGGTTGTTAATCAGGACTTCCTTAATCCTGCATACAATCCCAATATTCAGTTACAGAGTGATGCCCATGTCTCGGTGACGTTTTTAGATGAAGGCGCAGGCTACCGTAATGCATTAGGTTATTTCACCTACACGGCAGATACGTTTAAAGATCTCTCGTTTAGCACTATAGACAGCAACCGCTCTGGCCGAATTGGTATCAACGAATTAACTAACTTAAGTGGTGTCACCACAGGGATGATTTTCAATAACGCCTCTGAGTTGGGAGGTGGCGGTAGTTTAGTCGCGGGTGACACGGCGGTCTTAGGCGGAGGTAGTCTGTTTGATATCAATGGGACAGATTACTCAATGGATGGCGGTATCACCTTTGAAGCCGGTACTAACATCGGTTTCTTCCTGCTACAAAATGCCTGGGATGGTTCAAAGGTCAAAGGGATAGATACGCTCGCGGAAACCATGGCATTTTATACCGTCGATTTCCTTAACCCAGAAAACATCGGCACAGCAACGATAGACAATGCCGGGGAAAACTCTCGACATGTTGCCATGATGACGACTCTATCTGGAGAAAATGAGGTCATTCTTGGTTTCGAAGATTTGGTAAGACCCGGTGGTGATAACGATTTCAATGATGCGGTATTCCGTGTGCGTACTGACCCAGTAAGCGCACTGTTTGCCGATGTACCAAGTACAGCTAAAGTAATCTCGCTGCAAGCAGCTCCCGCGCCAACGTTAGCGCAAGGCACGACCGGCGCAATCACGTTGCTTCTAGGCGGTCTATTCATGTTGTTTAGAAAGCAGCGTGTAACTCTGCTGTCTGTTCGGGCGCGTTAATTTCAGCAATTCAAAGTGGGGTGGCCTATGTTGATCAAGCGCTTTGCATCACTTCCCGTTGCGGTACAGCACAGTGCTATCTACGCTGCAGCGTTGGCATTTTCTAAAGGTCTCTCTTTATTGATGGTACCTGTTGCCACCCACTATCTGACGCCCGAAGATTACGGTCGTTTAGATGTACTGCAAACCTTAGCCGACCTGCTGAGTATTGTGATTGGAATGGGACTTGCTGAAACCCTGTTCCGCTTTGCCGGAGCAGAGAATGACACCGAAAATCGCCAACAGGCCGCCGCCAACATTTTTGGCTTGGCGTTGATTTTAGGTGCCGTCGCCCTTATCACAACGCAACTCCTCGCCTCTTTTATTGCATCCACACTGCCTGGCAATATAGCCGAGCTTGAAGCCCGATTGATATTGGCCAGTTTAGCGCTAGTCGGAACTATTTTAGTTCCCTTGGCGTGGCTTCGTATGGAGGGCAACCCTTGGCGTTACTTTATGGGTACGGCCGGTCGCGTTGCGCTCCAAGTGGGTCTTGCTGTGCCTTTGCTCATGTTAGGTTTTGGCGTCACGGGAGTGCTTACAGCCACATTACTTTCAGCCATAGGTTTAAGTAGCTGGCTGATCTGGCATCAATACAAGGCGACGGGGATTCGTTTCGATTTTGGTCGTTTTAAAACCTATTCCGCTTACGGTGGTCCACTGATCTTTGTCGGCATATCAGGCTTTATTTTAGGTAGCTTTGACCGTTGGATACTCGCGGATGCTGTCGGCACGGCTGAGATGGCACAATATGCATTAGCCGCGAAGTTTGGCTTAATGACAGCCATCTTGATCCAACCCTTTGATCTCTGGTGGCATGCTCGCCGCTTTAGTTGTTTGAAAGAGATCAACGGCAAACAGCGTTGTGCTCAGTACGCCTCCGCGGGCGTGGTGATCGGTCTATTTTCTGCACTACTAATCGCCGCCATTGGTCCAACGCTCGTACGCTGGATGACGCCTGAAGCCTACCACGATTCAATTCAGTATATCCCATGGTTAGCGGCCTTGGCGGCTTTGCATAATGCCACCAGCACTTTGGGATTTGGTTCGATGAGCCAAAACAACACCGTTCGTCCAGCGCTGATCGATGGATCAGCTGCCGGGGTTGCCCTAATAGGCTATCTGATACTCATACCTCATTACGCAGCATGGGGCGCGATTATCGCTACCGCTATTGCATTAAGTTGCCGCTTTATCGCTACTTACATTATCAGCCAACGGGCGTTACCGCTGCCCTATCCGGAGCAGCATCTACTTGGCCTCACCGGACTCACGTTACTTTGTCTATACTTAATGCCATCAGAACCTCTTTCACTGCTCAGCTTAGCGAGTGCAGCCGCATTATTGGCTCTCTACTCAGTCGTTGCAGCAGCGCTGGCTTTGCACTTTAGACGCGCCCAACATGCCGAGTGATCTGAGCATGAAGCACATCAAATACACCCGTTTTGATTCCCGCTTCAGCCAGATCATGATTGCGAGTTCTATTACGTTGTTTATCGCCTTGCTCTGGATTAAGTTACCCCACCCAGCGCTAGCCGCAATCGCCTTTTTACCTATGATGGCCGTGGTCGCACTGCAAATTCCGTTTATTTTATGTCTGGCGTTTATCTCCTTCTCCTTTTTTAGGATCCACGAGGTTTTTCCCCAACTCTATCCATTACATATACCGCAGCTGCTGGCACTGGGAACCTTAGGTTCATTGGCGGTCAATTTAACTTTAAAACGTATCGAGGTATTTTGGACGCGGGAAATGGCGGTCTTTACCTTCTTTTTAGGTCTCGTCATTATCGGTGCGCTATTAGCCACAAATCGAGCCGCTGCTTTGGGCTCATTGAATGGTACCTATATCAAGATCGCTGCAATGGTATTTGCGATTGGTTGGCTGCTGCGGGATGAGAAGCAGTTTAAAGGGGTGATTTTCACCATGGTGTTTTCAGGCATCGCCGTGGGTATTGTCGCTCTGATTAACAAGTCGAGCGGCATAGGGCTGGTAGAGGGTACACGCGTTACCATAGGCCGCGACATTGGCTCTATGTTAGGCGATCCAAACGACCTTTCTCTGGTACTGCTGTTTCCCGCCAGCTTTGCGGTCTCTATGATCTTAACGCCAGGCTTTGGTAAGCCTTACCGTATACTCGGCGCCATCGGCTTTATCACGGTTGTGGCGGCGGTCATCGCGACTCAAAGCCGTGGCGGCTTACTCGGTATCTGTGCTGTATCCGGTATTTACGCATGGCACCGCTTCGAGAATAAAGTATTGCTAATTACCCTTGGCGTTGCTGCACTGGGCGTCCTGTTTGTATTGGCAGGCGTGAGCGATCGCGCGTCTGGCGGGGCTCATGAAGAGGGGATTGATGAGTCGGCCATGGGGCGAATCTACGCTTGGCAAGCTGCTATGGGGATGGCGCTTCATCACCCAATTATAGGGGTGGGCATCAATAACTTTATCTCTAACTATTTTGAATACAGCCCCCATTGGGATGGCCAAAACCATGCCGTTCATAGCACTTGGTTTGGCGTTCTTGCTGAAACAGGGATGCTCGGATTAGGTATCTTTATTACCATCATCACCTTAATCGCCCGCATTAGTATCCGTAGCATGCACCAATGTTCACCTGAGAACAAAACCCACACCTATGTTCCTGCCGTCTATGCGTGTGCGCAATCCTTGCAAGCCGGTTTAGCAGGCTTTTGTGTCTCAGGCACCTTCCTCACCATGGGCTTTACTTGGCCGGTCTATATCTTGCTCTCTATTGCTATCGCACTTTCGCACTTTAAAAACCCGCCACTCACAGATCGCATCGCAAATTGAGAAAAACCACAAAACAATCCCATCAAAAAATATAACCTACTGTATTTTATAGATAAAATTTATGGCACAACTCATGCAACAGTCAGTTTAAGATTTGTATTTATTGCTAAGGAGACGCGCCATGAGTACCTCACACGCCTTTAAACGCTGGGTTAAACAGAGCGATCATCCGTTAGCTCAATCCATCAAACGGTTTTATCAGCAGAGTCGACAACTGGAAATGCCGGCGATCAAGCTGATCTATAAACCGCTAGGTGCAGGCCATAAGTTAATCACCCAGACGCTCAGTGAAATAGCTCGGGTTTTTTATTGGACTCCGATGTTTAAGACTCGCTTGGCCTCAAAAGCGAAGCATCTTTACCTCTATACGGGGATGCCATTGGTGCAAGGTAACTTAACGATTCAGGTCGGCGAGAACTGCAGAATTTCTGGGCAAACCACCTTCAGTGGACGCTGGTCGAGCCAAGAAACTCCGCAGCTAATCATAGGAAATAACGTGGGTATCGCGTGGCAAACAACGATTGCGGTCGGCAGTCGAGTTGTTATCAAAGACAATGTACGGATTGCAGGCCGAGGCTTTCTAGCAGGCTATCCCGGTCATCCTGTGGATGCCAAAGCACGTGCACAGGGGCTTCCTGATACCGATGACCAAGTGGGTGACATCATTATTGAAGAAGATGTTTGGCTTGGATCAGGGGTCACCGTTATGAAGGGCGTCATCATAGGTAAAGGTACCATCGTAGCAGCTGGGAGTGTCGTGACCCAAGATCTGCCTGCTTACGTACTCGCCGGTGGAATGCCCGCAAAAATATTAAAGTCTATCCCCCAACCTGCTGAGGGCTCACTATGAATATTGATATGTTAGTGTTTGGTGAAGACTGGGGCTCGCATCCTAGCAGTACCCAACATTTGATTCGCCAATGGTTGCCTGAAAAGGATATTTTGTGGGTTAACTCGCTCGGATTGAGACGTCCAAGAATTACAGCGCATGACACCAAACGGGCTTTCAATAAACTCTCGCGGATGATCAAGCCCAATACCCAAGCACCTAATCTTCACGCTTCGATTAAAGCACCGATGGTGGTTAATCCCCATGCCGTTTCATGGCCGGGTAATGCGCTAGTAAGACAACTCAATAAATTGCTCCTAACTCAGCAGCTAAAACCTTTTGTGCAACACTCTGCCACCGCGCCTATTCTCTGGACGTCACTCCCATCGGCCGTTGACCTTGTTGGTCATTTAGGTGAGCGTGCCGCTGTCTATTATTGCGGTGACGATTTTTCGGCACTCGATGGGGTCGATCACGAGCCTGTTTCGCAAATGGAGGCGCAACTCGCCGAGAAGGTGCAACTCATTATCACAGCCAGCGATAAGTTAGCCGCTAAATTCCCCAAAGAAAAAACCCTGGTGCTACCACACGGGGTTGATTATGAGTTGTTCTCTACACCCGTGGTGAGAGCCCCAGACCTACCAAGCTCTCCTGTGGCGGGGTTTTATGGTGCACTTGCTGGCTGGTTTAACCAACCCCTCATGATTGAAGTGGCTAAGCGCTTACCGCACTGGACATTTGTTCTTATCGGCCCAGCTCACACCGATATAAGCCAACTGTTGAAACAGCCTAATATCCGTTGGCTCGGCCCTAAGCCTCATCACGAACTACCGAATTACAGCCAACATTGGGATGTAGGACTGCTGCCCTTTCTGAATAATGCACAAATTGAAGCCTGTAACCCGCTTAAGTTAAGGGAGTATTTGGCTGCGGGCAAACCGGTGGTTACAACCAACTTCCCTGCGCTGGATGGTTATCGAGATCAGGTGAGTGTGGCCAATGACAGCTTAGACTTTGCCAATCAGATCGCTTCTTCATTAAATGAGCAGAACTTTTTGACGCGCAAAGCGCGCCAGCAACGCGTGGCCAATCAAAGTTGGAAACACAAAGCAGCTCAGCTGACTGATATTTTGCAACAGTTCTAAGACGAGGGTAGGTTGATGAGAAACTGGTTAGCGTTACTCTGTACTGGACTGTTATGGATCGCAACAGATATTAGAGCGCAAGAGCTATTGAGCTATCGCCCTATACCCGAGGCTCAGCCAAACACGGGCCTTGCGCCAGATACCCTTTGGCGAATCACAGGCGTCAATCGTTCGGAGATTCCGCAGCTGGTAATTCTTCAGATTAGCAACAGCCCTAAAGCCAGTTATGCGCAGCGTATTAATGAGGAGCGTATGCTGCCCCCTGGTGATTTTAGCTTAGAGATCTATCCAGCTGCCTTGTTGACCCCACAAGGCAAAACTCTCGACTTAATAGCAGATACCGAACTTATCCTCTTTACACCTCAACGCTCAAACCATATTGAGCAGCTCCAGCTAACCTCGATTCCAGCCTCCCCATTAGCAGCAGCGGTTGCGTGGGATTTTGGCCCAGTAGGCAGTGCTGTTTTTCAAGGCTTTGAGCCCGTCGATGAAAGCGACCCACGGATTCAACTATTTGCAGAGAATAATAAAGCGAAGTCCTTTATCCGTAAGGGCCCAGACCCCTTAGTCAGTGACGGGATCTCGGGGTTACGTAAACTCACGCTGGCTGCGCCAACGGGCCGCTGGCAACTGCACCTCTGGACAGAGGATTATGGCGAATGGCAAAGCCTGCCAATGCTGACCGAGCGCCGTATCCGAATCAATGGACAGGATAAAGCGTATCAAAACATCAGTGCCCGCGAGTGGATACCCAACCGTTATACCGCTAATAAGTATTTACTGGCCGGTCAGCTTGCTGAATCGAAAACGTCGACTTTACTAGATAGCTGGCAACTGCTTGGTCAACAACGCGGTGGGCTGATCTCACTCCCCGTTGAAAGCATTAACGGGGAAATAACTATCGAATTAGCCGGTGCGAACCGTCAAGCGACAACATTAACAGCGCTGGTATTAGAAAATACCCATAACAATGTTCTCCGTTCGGTAAACCAACAGCGGGCGGCGTGGTTTTCTTCACGCTGGCCCATGATCTTGCCTAAGCAATCTTATACGGCTGCTTTAGACAAGGTTCTAGTCTCAGCCTCCACGCCTAACTTTATTGAATTGACGCTCGATCGCCCCTACGCGCTATCTGAACTCACACTAGAGGCGGAGGGACTCGCGCCACAGCTACGTCAACGCTTACCCTTGCTTAAACGCTATGATGGTAACCAAAACAACCCCTCGGGCGGGCTGCTCGCCGTCCAATATGAACTTCTCTCTGCGGATGCCCCTGCTGAAATACGTAGCCCACATTTTCAGATTGAATTAGCCGCTAACCCCGCTATTAAACCCGGACACTATGCGCTGAGCCTCTATGCTGATAACAACATCAAGAAAAAAACCTTGGTGTATAGCCAAGAAGTGGAAGTGGTGAGTACCCTCCTACCTCCAGCAGACCGGCCTTTAGGGGTCTATCTTGAGATGCCGCCTCATTTAGAACACAACTATGATCTAAAAGAGCAAGCACCGATGCAGCTCGCCTGCGATATCCAACAACTGACCCGACTCAGCCTCACAGGCCTTGCCCCCCCCTTACCTATGCCCGACTCTGCGATACAACAGGAGGCCGTTATCAATCAGATACGCAGTATGGAAATGGCAGGTATTCGGATGCCTCTGATCTCTTACAGTGGATTTAAAACCTTACGCTACAAATATTCAGCCAACGAATCTGGTCAATATTTACAACAGCTGGTTCAACAACTGGAGCAAACTGGGCTAGAGTCACCGGCTTGGTCTGTTGCAGATGAGCCTTCTAACCCATCCTCTGCTGGCGGTTTGGTTAGCACCCGTAACGCCTTACTTCAGGGAGCGACCGACCCAACCAAAATGAAAACAGCGGCCCATTTGAATAACCCCAAAGACAAGCAATGGTTAAACCTACTGGATATCGCCTTAATTAATGATGGCTTTGGGGTTGATCAAAACGATATTGAAAGAGTTCGCCAGTCTGGTGCCACCCCTTGGTTCTACAACCTTCCTAACAGCCGAGTAGCGGCAGGCTTTTACGCTTGGAAACATAATATTGGCGGCTACCTTCAATGGCATGCGCGGATGCCCACCGCAGATCCCTTTGATCCTACGGATGGTCGCGAGGATGACCAACAACTGCTTCCTGTGATGTCGCAGATCTGCTCACCCGTGCCCGATCTTGATCAAAAGCTGGTCGACCTCATCCAAGGCATTACCGATTTTCGTTGGTTACGCTGGCTAGACCAAACCGCATTACACTACCCCGAGGCGCTACGTTTAAAAAAACATCTACTGCGTGAGATACCTAGCCGCTGGCAAACAGCCGAGCAACTTGATCTACATAAACTCGACCAATGGCGGCAAAGAATCATCTTATTGAGTAAACAGCTAGAATAATCCTTTCGCAAAATGCGACACATCCTGAGAATCTCATCATCTCATTCGCTTAACGACTGACACTAGTTAAGAAATAAATTATTAAATGCTTAAAATTCAATAGCTTAAAAACATAGCCCAACTGGCCTGCGAATTGCTACCTATAGATTGTAGGCAACGATTTAGAGGGTTTTACTATGCTGCTATGCAAACACACATTCACCGGTTTATTTCTGATCACCAGCCTTAACGGCTTAACCGGCTGTACCTCACTGATGCCAACCTCACCGACTGCAGATGCGCTTGCTGCGGTGGGTGGATCGCAAGAAAGTCTGTCAGTTGATGAAATGTTGAATCGAGCACGGGGTGAGCAACCGCTCAACAATGCGCCAAGTATGGCTGCAGGCCGGCCCGCCAGCCACTTACTCTTAACCTTTACTGATGAAGAACTAGCACTTAACGATGACCAAAAAAAGCAGCTGAACAGCTTTGCCAACGCAAGGCCGGCACAACAGTTAAGTATTGAATGCGCACCCTCCTCGCATAGCAGCGTCGTAACAGCGGCTTCACAAGCGATTGCGCGGTGCCTGAAGGTCAGCGAGTTTTTACAACGCCGTGCCCACACTACCCAAGCGAGTTTAATGCCTAGCTTGGAAACCAACCATGTCTTTATTAAAGACGCGCAATACACCGCGCTTCCACATAACTGAGAACACTATGGTACGCAGCAAGCTAGTCAAAAACTTAGCTTCGATTCTCTGGGCCATCTGGCGCAGACGCTATCTGATTGCTATCCCCATTCTGATCATGCCGATTGCCGGTTTGGTTGCAGGGATACTGTCACCCAAAAAATATGAAACCTACACCACCTTGCTCTTTCAGGAAGCATCTGAATCCAACCCGTTCTTAGAAGATTTAGCGATTGCGACCAACCTGAAAGCCCGAATGGAAGCCCTGAATGCGCTCCTGCATAGCCGCCATATCCTGGCCAGTGTTGCCTGGAAGATGGAGTTGCTTCAGGTGAATATGGAAGAGAAGGAGAAGTCCAAAATTATCGGCGATCTGTCCCAAGCATTGAACGCCAAATTAGTGGGTGAAAACCTGATAAAAATAACCTATCACTCGCCTCAGAAAGCAAAGATGGTAGAAACACTCAACATGGTCAGTATGCACTTTGTTGATCGTGTGCTTGCGCCACAGCGTTCCTCCATCATTCAATCCGAAAGCTTCTTATCTAAAGAACTTGAAGAGCGACGTGCCGACTTAGAAAAAGCAGAACGAGCCATGGCCGACTACCAAGATAGGTTTGCCAGCGAGTTACCGGCCCTCCATGTGGGCAACGTCGCTCGGTTGTCGGAGCTTGAGTCTCTGATTGCCCAACGGCATATTGAACTGGACGGCGCTAAGGCCGCTCAGCGAAGTTTGGCTAGCCGGTTAGCACAAACCAACCCTGTTGTCGGAAAAATTGAAGAGGCCATTATTAGCGTGATGGCAGAGCTCACTCAACTACGAGCTCGCTATACCGATGAGCACAGCAAGGTCCAAGGGGCACTGGCTCGACTCAACGCACTCGAAACTGAGCGCAACAACTTGATGTCTGAGGCGCAAAACATCAATCCAGATCAGCTAGATCAGGCGCAAATTGAACGACTCTGGGCGATTGCGGCCTCCTCCTCGAATAACAATCAGGACGGTGAAAATAATAACTCACGCCCTCTGCTCATCTCTCAACTAGAGCGTCTACAACAGGGCGAAGACCAGATTCAGCGTTTAACCAAAGAGATTTCGACACTCACGACTGAGATCGAAAACTTACAAAATAAAGTGAACGGCTTCGGTAAACATGAACAGAATTTGAATGAGCTAAAACGTGAAATTGATGCGCGCGAGAAGATCTATAACGACCTCGCTGAACGCTATGAGCGTGCTCGCGTTACCGGCTCTCTCGGTAAAAGCGAAGAGCAAGATCGCGTTAAGCTGATTGACCCTCCTTTTGAACCCCTAGGCCCAATCACATTGCCCGTGTTTATCTTTGTGATTGCCGGTATCGCCGGTGGCTTTGCTTTAGGGATAGGTCTCGCCGTAGTTGCTGAGTTACTCGATACTAGCGTTCGTCGTAAAGACACCGTTATTCAAATGCTGAATGTGCCTGTGTTGGCACGTATTCCCCCACTCCAACCAGCTGAAACCTAGGAGAAATCATCATGAGTTCAGTCATTGTCCAAGTCGTCCAACATCTTCGTCCCGGCGGGATCGAAACCATGGCGCTGGATTTACTGCAACACTATCAGGAGAAGGGAAAAGCCTATGTCATCAGCTTGGATAGCAATGCCTGTGAAGCCATGGATAGTTGGCCTCGCTTACTTCATCATCAAGATGATTTACATTTTTTAGAAAAGCCATTGGGAATCCATTTAGCAACAGTTTATCGCTTGGTACGCCTGTTGAAATCGGTCGGCGCGACCGCCGTTCACAGCCATCATATTGGCCCACTACTCTATGCTGGCTTAGCCGCTAAGATAGCCGGCGTTAAAATCCATGTGCACACAGAACATGATGCTTGGCACCTTGAAGACGCCAAAAATCGCAAGCTGCAAGAATGGCTTCTAAAACTTTTTCAGCCAAGGTTAGTCGCTGACTGCCAAGCCGTGGCTGATCAATTACGCAAACATATTCCTAATACTCACCCCCAGGTCATTTTAAATGGCATTGATACTGAGCGCTTTGTTCCAGCGAGCCCAGCTCTGCAACTAAAAAGTCGGCAACAACTTAATTTACCCTCCAACATCCCACTGATCGGCTGTGCTGCCCGGTTAGAAACGGTGAAAGGCCATCGCTACTTGCTGGAAGCGCTGGCGATGCTTGAAAACAAAAAGGTTGCCTTAGTCTTAGCCGGCAAAGGTAAGCTACGCGCCGAGCTTGAGGAGCTAGCTAATGAGTTAGATATCCGTAATCGAGTGCATTTCCTAGGCGCTATTGATGATATGGTGTCTTTTTATCACGCCATAGACCTGTTCTGTTTACCTTCTCTTAATGAAGGCTTACCTCTATCTCCACTGGAAGCACAGGCTTGTAATCGACCCGCTATTGTCAGTGATGTTGGCGGTTGCAGCAGTATTGTATGCCCAGAGTCGGGAGCACTCGTTTCGCCCGCTGACGTCTCCTCCTTAACAGCAGCCATCGAGTGTTTACTGAACAAAGAGGCCAAACACGCACCACGCCGTTTTGTAAAGTCCACCGGCGATTTAAACAAGACGGCCCACAGTTACTTAAAACTGCTACAACCCACATTTCAGGAGGAATTTATATGCTCCTAATAGTCATCAGTCTTGCCATGATCTGGGTGTTGATTGTCTATCATCATATTGTTTTTCCATTGATTTTAAAGACAAAAATCAAAACACTCAGCCCGCTATCAACTCAGGTGAATACCCGTGAATGCCAGTTATCGGATGACCAACTACCGCAGATAGCCATCTTAATTCCGGCCTATAATGAGGCCGCTGTCATTGCTGATAAGGTCGCTAATCTCGCCCAGATCGACTATCCGACAGAACGCTTAACCGTTGTGATCGCCTGCGATGGTTGCAAAGACAATACCGCTCAGTTAGCACAGCAAGCAATCGACGCACTCGATCAGCCCCTCAATATCAAGGTACTGAACTTTACTAAGAACCGCGGGAAAGTGGCGGTATTAAATGAAGTTATTCCCCTCCTGAATGCTAAGATCATTGCCTTAAGCGACGCCTCAGCCATGATCGCAAAAGACGCGTTATGGCGGGCCGCCGAGCATTTTACCCAACCCAACGTTGGAGTGGTGGCGGCAACTTATCAACTATCAGTGGCGGGCAATCAAGGTGAAGCCGCCTATTGGCAATATCAGATTAACGTCAAACGAGGTGAAGCGGCTTTAGGTAGTCCAATTGGGGTTCACGGGGCACTCTATTTCTTTAAAGCGCCGCTCTTTACTCCACTGGCTGCAGACACCATTAATGATGATTTTATCTTGCCAATGCGGATTGTCGGACAAGGCTATAGAGCCATTTATGATCCAGAAATTATCTCGATTGAACTCGAACAAGCGAGCCGAGATATGGATCAACGTCGCCGAATACGCATCGCGGCGGGTAACTTTCAGCAACTGCTTCGCTTGCCTGAGTTGCTCAACCCCCGCCTCAAGGGCACCGCATTTTGCTTCACATCCGGTAAAGCACTTCGCAGCCTGATGCCCCTATTATTGCTTTTACAGTGGTGGCTATGCCTTATTTTATCGACCGAGTATTTTCTCTTTGGTTGGCTTAGTTTGGCACAGGCTTTGCTATTCCTTATTGCGTGGTTAAGTACGTTTCTTCCAGAAACCTATTTCCCTCGCATCCTTAATGTTCTTTTTTATGTGGCTAATGGCTATCGCGCCAGCCTCATTGGAATTATTCGCTACATAGCCGGCTTAGAGCGTGGTTATTGGAAACCCGTGTCTACAGGAGTCCCTAAAAATGAAAACTAATCATGAGCACTACATCCCCTATTTTGTATTACTCAGCAAACGTGCCACCGATATTATGATTGCCTGTATAGGGTTGATAACTTTCTCTGTTTTTTTTCCATTGATTGGGCTCGCCATTAAGCTGAACTCACCCGGTCCTATCTTATTTCGTCAGTTGCGTATTGGTCACTCTAGCAAGCAGGTGACTGAAATTTTTTGGATGTACAAGTTTCGCACCATGGGTGTCGATGCCGAGTCGAAAACCGGCGCAGTCTGGGCGCAAGCGCAAGACCCGCGCGTGACTAAGGTCGGTAAATTCCTGCGTAAAACCCGTTTAGATGAGTTGCCTCAGCTGTTTAATGTGCTCAAGGGCGATATGTCGATTATTGGCCCACGCCCTGAGCGTCCCGGCTTCTATAAGAAGCTAGAAACGGCAATCCCCTATTTTTCGGAAAGAACTTGGGGACTAAAACCTGGAATTACTGGACTAGCCCAAGTGAATCAAGGCTATGATCGTGATATTGAAGATGTTCGCTCTAAAGTCGCGTTCGATCATGCGTACGCTCTCAGCTTGAGCGGCTTTTTCTCTTGGTTAAGGGCTGATATCTACATCGCGGTGAAAACAGTGTTAGTCATGGTCTGCGGGCGCGGGCAATAAAGTCATACATTTTAACCACAGCCGCCGTTAATGGCGGCTTTTTTTTGTTTAAGCACTTTTTAGCCTCTAATTTTGTGTCGCAAATTGCGAAATCTTTTTAAAAAGAGAGATATCACCTCAATAAATATTCAATAAATCCTTTAAATTCAATTGATTAAATTCTGGCATAGCATTTGCAAACTCTAAATAAAACACTGACTAAGAGGCCATCATCATGTCATTACTCCAGCCGCAATCCACCGATCTCACCTTCTTTATTGAAGGCTCTCTTGATGCGTTAGCTGTAGAGATTATGCGACCACGCTTTGATCATCTTATCGATGAGCAACAAAATGTGGTGCTTGATTTTAGCCAAGTGAATTTCATTGATTCGTCAGGGATTGGAGCTATCGTTTATCTGTTTAAACGGCTCAAAGCGGGCAATAAAAGGCTGACCATTCAAGGCGCAAAAGGGCAACCGCTCGAGTTGTTCAGACACTTGCGTATTGATAAATCTATCAGTATCAGTGCGCTCTAACATGAAACGCTTACTAAGTTACGGATTGCTATGGATAGCAACCAGCCTATCCTCCGGTTGTTTTTACTTTGTTGAAGAGGGTAAAGGGGGTGCTGCGGAGCTAACGCGACCTGACCAACGATATCACGCGGATGAGTTTCCAGATTTCTATGCCCGTTTAGATCATTGCTATAGCCAAATCAAGCAGCAGAGCCAATTAGGCATCCGCGAGCAAATGCCAGCGGCCTATATCGAGATAGAAAATCAGCTCGTGTTAAGTCAACGTCTCTATGTCGCTAAGTATTACAGTGAAGTGGATGCGCTCCTGTCAGCCGCAGAAAAACAACTCGCTCTGTTGCCGACACAATTAAAAGAGAATACGCTATCTAGCGCGTGTGACTCGATAAAAGACAAGGAGGCCTGTAAATGAGCCTGCTACGTTCCCTGTTGATATTGTCACTGATCAGCCTTTTCTCCTTGAGCGTTTCGGCTGAAGAGCTGTTAAGACCTGGCGATATGTTGAAGATTAAATTTCCAAGTGAAGCGGCCTTTGATGAGAGCTTCCAAATTGACCGTCAGGGACAGTTAGTGCTTCCTGAGATTGGCGCTGTTTACTTAGCGGGTAAAACACTTCCCGAAGCGAAAGAGCTGCTGTTGAAACAGTTCTCCTTAGCGTATAAGGATCTGTCAAAGTTCGATTTGATTCTGCAAGAACGCCGCTTATCGGTGACGGTTTTAGGCTATGTAAAGTCACCGGGTCCTGTCGATCTTCCTCCCGACTCCAACGTGCAGATGGCGATCAATCGTGCTGGCGGCTTAGCTCAGGGTGCGCAACTCGATAAGCTCCAGATTCGACGCAACACCGATCTAATTGAGTTTAACTACAAGCATTACCTCGACAGTGGTGAAATTGATAAGATCCCTGTTTTAGAACCTATGGATGTGATCTTCGTACCTGCATCCCCACTCACCGGTAATGTGCAGGTCGACTTTGACGCTCGTACCTTGACCGCATCAGGTGATGCCGGCGCAGAGGGCGAATCAATTAAGGTTTTTGGTGAAGTACATCGTCCAGGCACCTTTGCATTCAAAGAGGGCGCCTCGGCTATGGATATGATCATGCGGGCTGGCGGCGTTACCCGTTATGCTGGCATTGAACAGATTCGTATTATCCACAACGGCAAACCTGTACCTTTCAATATGAGAGAGTATTTGGATACCGGCGATAAGCGCCTGCTACCGGAAATTCGGCAAGGCGATATCATCTTTATCCCTCAAGTCACCGATCAGGTTCAAAGCGGCTCTCGCACCGTCTATGTCATGGGCGAAGTCTTTAAGCCCGGTGCCATGGAGATGAAGCAGGAAGCGAGCTTCTATGACATTCTTGCGACGGCAGGTGGTCCTACACGTTTTGCTGAAACCCGTCATATTCGAATCCTCCGCGCTAACGGCGATGTCACAGCGTTTGACCTGCAAGCTTATATGGATGGCCAGCAACGAGGCTCATTACCAAATATCCAGCCAGGTGATGCCATTCTGATACCTGAAAAAACCGATATTAACGAGAAAAGCTGGCTCAATATCCATCCGGATCGGGCGGTACGTATCATTGGCGCGGTAAATCGCCCAGGTCGCTATGAATGGGCGGATGAAATGACTCTTATGGATCTCCTAGCCCATGCAGGCGGCCCCGTGGCCGATGCGGATATTGCCCATCTGCAAGTGCTCTCTGCGGGTGCTAACGAGATTACTGAGTCGATCGAATTTGATCTTAAACACTTTCTCGACAAAGGCGGCAATATCAATACGATCCCTCGAATTAAAGCGGGCGATACCATTGTCATTCCTGAGTTACCGCAAGACCCGAATGACAACCGCTCCCAGTGGGTACGTCAATCCAGTGAACGCTCTATCTATATCTTTGGTGAAGTGGGTGCACCGGGACGCTACGCTTTCAACTCTGAACTCAATTTCTTAGACCTCATCTCTGCGGCTCAAGGCCCTACGGGGAATGCCGACTTAGCCAATGTGCGAATCACTCATCGTGGCGATAAAAACGCCAAAGTTACTAAACTTAACCTACACCGTTACTTTGAAACCGGTGATGAAAACCTGTTACCTCAAATCAAAAATGAAGATGTCATCTTTATTCCTGAACGAAACCGCGCTTGGATAGAAAAACCGAAAGAGTCTGTGATCCGTGTATTGGGAGCTGTTGCGCGCCCTGGCCGCTATACCTTCGACGATAATATGACCATTCTAGATTTATTAGCAGAAGCGGGTGGTCCCAATAATGGCGCGTTGCAAGATCGTATCATGATCGTGAATAGGGTCGGCGGTGAAGCGGAAGCTCGTTCTTTTGATCTGGTTGCCTTTGCTAAAAGCGGTGATTTTAGCAGCCTGCCTCTCATTCGTACGGGTGATACTGTGTATGTACCAAGCCAAGAGCAAAGTAGCTGGTTTAGATTTATGTCATCCCTGAAAGACTCGATTACCGTGTTCTCTTTTGCTCATTTGGTAGGGCTGTATTAGTATCATGAAAATTAATGAACTCGACAAAACACTCGCCATCGACAGTGTCTTTTCATTCATCATTCGCGAGTCTGTGCGACAGGTCACCATCACAAGCTTAGAGCACAATACGGGCAACTCAACCATTGCTCTCGCGCTGGCTAAACGGGCAGCAAGGTCTAGCCGTCGTGTTTTGCTAATCGAGATGAATATGGTGACCCCAACATTACACACATCTGAAGGTATGGTTAGAAAAGAGTGGCTGCCTCTGGCTGGCCACTGGGAACACGCGCTGCAACAGGTCGAAAGCCATCCGGGACTTTATTATCTAACCACCCCTGATAAGTCGGGTCACTGTGTTGAGTTTCGCGACTTAGATACGCTCAAGGCTTTTTACCAGTCGACATCAGAGCAGTTTGATTTAACCCTGATCGATGCCTCCCCTCTGTTACAACAAACCGAAAGCAGTATCCCTGCTGATGTTCTATGTTCGGTGAGCCAAACCACCTTTCTCAATGTACTGACCAATGTGACCACGGAGAGTCAGGTTGATGAGGCGCAACAGGTGCTCAACAGCATTGGCGCCAAACTGACGGGGGTGATTATGAATGACAAGTATGCCCCATCACTTAAATATGAGCTGATCAGGGAAACCCATCGCTTTGATCGGCTTTTCCCCCGTTGGATGGACGCGTTACGCTCCAAACTGAAACGCTCTATTCTACTCAATCAGGAGCTTTAACCCGACCGGTGACTAAGCAGGGTTAAGCTCTAGCAAGATGAGCGTGCAATCATCTTCAACATCCTGATACGCAGCATAGAAGGAGATCAAGGAATCCGCAGCGTCTTCTATCGGAAGCTGCTGAGATTTGATTAGCAACGCCCGCATCGCGTCATCTAATGACGCCCCTGCATCTAAAAAACCATCGGTAAAGAGCAATAAACGCTCTCCTGGTTTTAATGCAATCTGACACTCCTCATAAGTGTGTACCCCTAACCCCGGTAAAGAGCCCGTGATATCTAACAGCTTAACCTCTGATGAGCTAATTAGTAGGGGTTTGGGATGGCCGGCATTGGCCAGTGTAATTAACGCCTCATCAAAGCTGAGAACCATAATAGTCGCCAGCGTTTCACTTAAGACCGGGTCAGATTCAAAGCCTTCTGATAATAGGCCTAACATATGAGAGGCGCCCTTAATCTGAGTGGCTAAAAGGCTGCACATGCCTCGCAAATAGCCGGCTAACGCATGCACATAGTATTTAGCCTGTAAACCATGCCCCATCAAATCAGCCATCACTATATGAGAGTTTTGATAGAGCACAAAATCTCCCCCTCCCGCTTCAGCAGCATGCGCCCGAAGGGCAACATTAAAGTCAGAGATACGTTTGGGCAAGGTTGGCATCAAGCCTAGTGTCGCCTTTTGCACCACCTCTCGTTGCGTTTGGTCAGCGAGATAGCTGCGGCGTAATAATGCTTTAGAGACGGCTTTGAGCAGTTCACTACGCACCACCGGCTTGTGGATAAAATCATCGACGGGACGAGAAAAAATATATTTTAACTGCTCTTGATCTGTCGTTCCAGAGAGGTAAATAAAGGCAGTCGTCGCAATCGACGGAATATTTCGAAGCTGATCAAATAGCACTGTGCCATCAGCATCGGGCATATGAATATCACAGATCACTAGATCGGGTTTATAACGTAGAAGATCTTCATAGGCTTGGTGGACGTTGGACGCTTGAATCACCTGATAGGACGGCGATAGATAGGCAGTGATAACGGCTCTAAACACAGCATCATCATCAACGATAAGGATCGTTTGCTGCTTCGCATCAGGTAAGTTTTTGCGCTTGCGCACGACCATCATATTCATCGCATCATCACGATAGCAAGCAGGGATGTAGTAGAGATCATCAAATAAACTTTTAAGCAGTTTTAGACCCATACCCGATTCATCGGCTTTAAGTGGGTCGTCATCTCGAATCGCTTGGCTAAAATGGCGGAAACTGCCCCCATCATCGACCACCTCCAACGACCAGTAACTGGACTCAGAGATCAGCCGTACTTTAACCACATCGGGCTTCGGTATCGGATAACGTGCAAGGTTAACTATAAGTTCTGCACAGGCCAGTAAAAAGTAGTCCTTGCCTGCAACTTGGTGTTTGGATAGCTCAATATCCAAAGCCTCTCTGACTGTTCGGGCGGCTGCTAGATCAGGCCTGACTGTCCACTCTGCTAATATATTACTCATAGGGGTAACTATATCGACCTATATCATTTAGTTCTTATATTAAATATTAGTTCAAGTTATCAATTTCGCAGAATAGTATAAACTTAGTAGCAAACCTATTTATCAATCAAGGAGCGCCTACCGCATGTCGGAAAAATCCATGACCCAGATACTCTTGGTCGAAGATGAAGTGGCCATGGCTATGATTTGTAAAAGCTATCTGTCAGGACTGCCCTACGAAATCCAGCATGCGACAACGGGTAATCAAGCCATTAGCCTATTGCGCAATACCCAAATCGACGGCGTGTTATTAGATCTGAGTCTTCCCGATATTGATGGCTTAGAGATCCTTGAACTGATTAACGAAAAGAATATTCCGGTTGAAGTGATTGTCACCACCGGAGATTGCTCAATGAATACCGCCATCGATGCGATGAAATTAGGGGCACGTGATTACCTAATCAAACCCTTTACCAAAGAGCGTCTCGTTACCACGTTAAAAAACACCTTCGAACGTCAACAATTAAAGCTTTTAGTCGAAACCTATCGAGATGAGATCGATCGTCATCAATATTGCGGCTTTATCGGCTCTTCCCTCGCCATGCAGCGCGTTTATCAACTCATTGATAGTGCGGCATCCTCTAAAGCCACCATTTTTATTACCGGTGAAAGTGGGACAGGTAAAGAGGTCTGTGCGGAAGCCGTTCATCAACGTAGCGACCGCCAAAAAGCTCCTTTTATTGCATTAAACTGTGGCGCTATACCCAAAGACTTAATCGAAAGTGAAATTTTTGGCCACGTCAAAGGCGCGTTCACCGGTGCGGCTAGCGACAGAGATGGTGCAGCTAAAGCGGCCCATGGAGGTACACTCTTTCTCGATGAGGTTTGCGAGATGGAGCTATCTTTGCAGTCTAAACTCCTGCGCTTTCTGCAAACGGGCACCTTGCAAAAAGTGGGTAGCGATAAAACCGAAAAAGTTGATGTACGTATTATCTGCGCGACCAACAAAAACCCTCTTCATGAAGTAGAGCTTGGCCGCTTTCGTGAGGATCTCTACTACCGCTTACATGTGTTACCTATCCATCTTCCTCCGCTGCGTGAGCGTGAGGATGATGTGATGGAGATTGCGCGTAGCTTTCTGACTCAATATGCGAAAGAGGAGTCAAAACTCTTCAAGCGCTTTGATCCTGAAGCGGAACTGATCTTGAGTAATTACGATTGGCCAGGCAACGTCAGGCAACTACAGAACGTGATTCGCAATATAGTGGTGCTGTGCAACGATGAAAGCGTCACACGTCAGATGCTACCCGCACCCTTAGATACCTTCAATTTGAGTATTAAACCGCAAACGCCTGCACAGCCAGCTATTCAACCGAAAACAACCAACGCGGTTGAAGCCTCATCGCTCAACGGGGGACAAGGCCAAAAATTGGAAGACTTAATTAAACCCTTAGCCGAATTGGAGCGTGAAGCCATAGAAACGGCTATTGGGCTCTGTGAAGGGAATATTCCAACGGCTGCGCACTATTTAGGGATCAGTGCGGCGACTATTTATAGAAAAAGGGTCAGTTGGAAAAATTAGCCGTTAGCATATATTCGGTCAGTTCTTTCAGACTGGCCTCAGCCATCAATACGAAGTTGGGGAGAGCCAGCATAACCTCCTCAGCTGTAGTTTTTGATAACCCCTCTAAGCGTCTCGCCTCCTGATGAAAAGTGTGCAGTCCATATAAAGCGGAGCTACTGCCTAAGGTATGCAAATGCCTAGCAACCACCTTGATATCAAGATTGGCATACTGAGCCTGCTGCAACTCTGCTAAGCGCTCCTGAGCATCCTGTGTAAATACAGAAACCAAATGTGGAAGTATCTCGAACGAGGTATCGTGTCCAAGCTGGGATAAACGTTCTTTATCAAAGAGACGCTCGAATTGGGGCTCAGCTTCAATTGATTCAACGACAACATCACCCTCTAAATAGCGACACAACATGTTGAATAATTTCTGCTTATCAATCGGCTTCTCTAAGTAATCAGACATGCCCTGTGTCAAAAAGTAGGCTTCATCTTCTGGTAATGCATAAGCAGTCAACGCAACAACGGGCACATCATCTAGGTGAGGCAATGTTCGTAATATTTGAGTCGTTTCTAGTCCATCAAGCCCCGGCATAGAGATATCCATCAGGATTACATCAAATGATGCTGCCTTGCACAGTTCAATAGCCTCTTCTCCGCTTTCAGCACTGACTATCTCAATACCGTATGTCTCTAACATAGAGCGTGCGACCAAACGGTTGGTCTCACTGTCATCTACTAACAGCACTTTACCAGACAGTTTATTGGGCTTTATTTGTTTCGCTAACACCTGATCGGATGGTTGCCCAGTGACGACAGGCAGCTTTAGTGTAAACCAAAACTCAGTGCCGACCTCCTCTGAGCTTTTAAAGCACAACTCCCCGCCTAATAAACCCACCAAGCTATGACTGATCGCTAAACCGAGCCCTGTTCCCTCATTACGAGTCGGCGATTCTTGGTTTCGGATAGTACAAAATTCACTGAATATTTTAGATTTTTCATCCTCAGGAATACCGACACCAGTATCAGAAACCTTAAATAAGAC
Organism: Neptunomonas sp.; assembly: GCA_036804365.1. Taxonomy (GTDB): domain Bacteria; phylum Pseudomonadota; class Gammaproteobacteria; order Pseudomonadales; family Balneatricaceae; genus Neptunomonas. The sequence continues at coordinate 51,019 of DAIRSP010000004.1, forward strand.
TTGCGCATCAGACCCGCTTTCTATACTGATGACAACCTGCCCTTTATGGGTAAATTTAACGGCATTTGAGACGAGATTGAGAAGCACTTGCCTGAGTCTATAAGCATCAACCTTGACTGTATTAGGCACAGTTGGATCGGTCTTAATATCTAGAGTGATAGATTTCTCTTCAATCCTAGGATGAAAGAGATCGGATATTTCATTGACCAAATTGCGAAGATTACAGGTGATCGGCTTGAGCTCTAATTTATGCGCTTCTAGCTTAGAAAAATCTAATATGTCAGAGATTATCGCCAATAGTGCTTTTCCAGAGGCGGCAGCAGTCGATACATACTTAAGCTGCTTTTCGCTTAACTCGGTACCATGAAGAACATCTAGTAACCCAATGACCCCATTCAGTGGTGTTCTGAGCTCATGGCTCATCATCGCAAAAAAACGCGAACGTGCATTACTAGCTTCATTAACATCCTTAACCGCTTGCACCAAGGATAACTCTGTTTGTTTTTGTTCGGTTATATCCATATGGAAAGAGATAACCCGATCGTGTTCGGTAATCGTCTCACTTATTTTTATCCAACGCCCCTCCTCTACCTCGTACTCGTTATTGAAAAGCAGGGCCGAACGATCCTCCATAAATTGCCCAACCCATTCATGCGGGTTATCCCGTCCGGCAGGAAATAACCCCGAATTGATACAATCAAATAGAAAATCTACATACTTAACCCCTTCAACCGCGCCAACTGTACAACGCTTATAGATCTGCTTGAACTGGTGATTACAACGCAGTAAACGACCACCAGGGCTAAAGAGAGCAAACCCCTCTTGGCAACTCTCTAGTGCATCTAAGAATTGCTTGTTTTCACTGTCAGTTTTAACCTGTTCAGTAAGATCATGCACCATACAAAGCGTCCGTACCTCGCCTCCGTCAAGGCAACTACTGAGACTAAGTTCAATTGGAAATACCTCTCCACTCTTCTTAAGCGCAATGAGTTTTTTTGAGGTAGCCGAACGGCTATCGGGATTCATACCCGAGATAGAAGCTAACAACTCAGTATAATCTTCTCGGTAATAGTGAGTTAAAAGACTCTCAAAACTATTCGCAATCAGTTCTTGTTCCGGATAACCAAACATCTGTTCTGCAGCATCATTAGCGGCGAGCACTAGCCCCTCTGTAGAGACAGTTAAAATGGCATCTTTAATGTTGGAAAGGATCGCTTCAAGTAAATATGGCGGTTGGCTAGACGAGGAAGCTGGATTAGCTTTTGTTAATGTCGGAACGGGATCGTATCGATTGAAATGCTTTTTGGATTGGCATATCGCTGTCGTTATATGTTCAATTAATGCGTCATTATCCCAAGGCTTAGCCAGAAACTTATGAACAACACCCGCATCCATGGCTTCCATCACATTATTGTAATCAGCGTAACCACTGATAATAATCCGAACAGTATCCGGCCACTCAGCCTCAACCTTTGAGAGCAGAGCAACACCTAACATTTTAGGCATCATATAATCAGAAATAACGGCAGCGACCGTCGTGGTTTTGAGAATGGCCAGAGCCTCTTCACCAGAAGAGGCTATAAGAACGTCAAAATGTCTATTGAGGACTCTGCGCAATGCGGAAAGCACATGCAATTCATCATCAACTATCAGTATCTTTTCCATCTATCCAGCCAGTCTCAACGCGTATTAACTCTCCTAGTATAGTACATTTAACCGATTAAGACATTTGTGACAATAATGCAAGCTGCATCGATCAGTATCTACGCCATAATATGATGACCCGCATCCACATATAATTGACTGCCTGTCTGACTGCTTGCCCAGTCACTGACTAAAAACGCGGTTAATTTACCCACATCCTCTGGGCTACCTAAACGATGCAGTGGTGAGCGGTTAACAGCATCGCTCATTAGGCTATCAAATTCAGCGATACCCGATGCAGCTCTTGTAGGCATAGGGCCTGGCGATACAGAATGAACACGAATCCCATGGGAACCCAATTCCGAGGCTAGATAACGCACAGAACTCTCTAGCGCGGCTTTTACAGGCCCCATCATCCCATAATGATCCACAACCTTCTCAGAGCCATAGTAGGTCATTGTAACGAGCGTTCCACCTTTAGCCTTCATCAATGGCTCAGCCAAGCGAGCTGCACGAATAAAGGAATGACAAGAGATATCCATCGCCTGCGTAAAGCCTTGTGAGGAGGAGTCAACTAAACGCCCATGAAGCTCATCTAATGGAGACCATGCTATCGAATGAATGACAAAATCGATAGTTCCCCATTCTGATTTTAATTGCTCAAAAACTGATTCCATCTCGTTAGCTTTAGAGACATCACAGGGTAAGAATAAACTGGCATCGAGACCTTCTGCGAGCGGTTCGACATAGGGTTTGGCCTTTTCATTCAGATAAGTAATACATAATTCAGCACCTAGCTGGCTCAGTACTTGAGCACAGCCGTATGCGATTGAATGGCGGTTGGCGATGCCTAACACTAAGCCACGCTTGCCCTTTAAACTGAAAGAGGTGTTCATCATTAACTCCAAAATAAATGCTGCAATGCAATATATATTAGACTAGATGACAAGCTTATGAATTTCTAGGAAATGATTACTTTTATTTGTCAGAAGAATTTAAGCCATGATTGCAGCGCACAATAGGTTTACCTAAAACTGAAGGCATAAAAAAACCCCGACCATTACTGATCGGGGTTCTCATATAGGCGCTTGGC